>JAFYXQ010000008.1 GCA_017546085.1 Alphaproteobacteria bacterium
ACCCAGTAGATCACCCAATGGGTGGTGGTAATGGTCATTCTAAGGGCCACGAACCGGTATCACGTACAGGTATTCCAGCCAAGGGATATCGTACCCGTAGCAATAAACGTACTGCTAAGATGATTATTCGCAGCAGACATTTGGCGAAAAAGAAATAATAATTAATAAACGGAGTAAATGATGTCTCGTTCAGTATGGAAAGGTCCTTATGTTCATCCTTCTGTTTTGAAGAAAACAGCCAAGGCGATTGAAAATGATGACCGTAAACCAATTAAGACCTGGTCCCGTGGTAGCACAATTGTGCCATCTATGGTTGGATTGACATTTGAAGTACACAATGGTAATAAATTTATCCCTGTATCAATCGTAGAAGATATGATTGGTCATAAATTGGGTGAATTTGCACCAACACGTACTTACAAGGGTCATGCCGCTAATAAGAAAGCCGCAGCAGGTAAGAAATAATATAGGGTGATTAGCTATGACAACTACAAGATATGGAATTAAAGAAAATCAGGTTCGCGCATTCAATAAAATGATTCGCGTTAGTCATCAGAAGTTAAACTTGGTATGCGATTTGGTTCGTGGTTTGCCAGTTGAACGCGCTGTTGATGTCTTGAAATTTTCAAAGAAACGTGTAGCTGGCGAAGTTTTGAAAACTTTGTTATCTGCTGTTGCAAATGCAGAACATAATAAGAAGTTGCCAGTTGATACTTTGTTCGTCAAAGAAATTTGGTGTGGCAAAGCATTAACGATGAAACGTATTATGGCAGGTCCACGTGGTAGTGCACGTCCAATTTTGAAACCTTTTTCAAATTTGACAATTGTTTTAGAATCTGGTGTTGCACCATCTAAGAAAAAAGCAAAAAAAGAAACAACAAAGTAATGTAAATGTGGTGGGCGGTATGGAATGAAAATTCCTGAATAAAGTCGAAAGGCTTCAAGAACGCCCCCGCTAAAATTAAGGAAACAGAAATGGGACAGAAAGTATCACCAATTTCATTGCGCGAATTTATTAATAAAATTACAGATTCTCGCTGGATTGCGGGTAAGAAGGACTATGCAGCTTGGGTTGCAGAAGATGCTAAGATTCGCAAATTTATTGAAAAGAAGTTGAAGAAAGCCGGCTTGGCAAAGGTTGTAATTGAACGCTTTGCGAAGAAGGTTGTTGTAACTATTCATACCTCTAGACCTGGTATGATTATTGGTAAGAACGGTGCAGATATCGAAACATTGCGTAATGATATCAAAAAACTGGTTAAGAATGACCAGGTTGTCGTAAACATTTACGAAGTTCGCCGTCCTGACCTGAATGCGCAGTTGGTTGCGCAGAATATTGCACAGCAAATCGAAGGTCGTGTTTCATTTAAACGCGCAATGAAGAAAGCTGTACAAAATGCTCAAAAAGCGGGCGCACAGGGTATCAAAGTTATGTGCTCTGGTCGTTTGAATGGTGCTGAAATCGCACGTAGCGAACAAATCCGCGAAGGTCGTATTCCATTGCATACATTGCGTGCGGATATTGACTATGCGTCAATTCAGGCAAAAACAACATATGGTGTCATCGGTGTTAAAGTTTGGATTTACACAGGTGATGTTGTTAATAAAGAAAAATTGGCTTCTGAAATGGCGCGTCCGACTGAATATGCCGGTAGCAGCGAAAGAAAGCACAAATAATAATTGAATAATTATTAAATTGAAGGATTTGTATTATGTTAATGCCAAAGAAAACAAAATTTCGCAAGCAGCACAAAGGCCGTATTCACGGTGTTGCGAAGGGTGGCAGTGAATTGGCTTTCGGTTCGTTTGGATTGAAGGCCATGTCACCAGAACGTGTGACCGCGCGTCAGATCGAAGCAGCGCGTCGTGCAATCACACGCCATATGAGACGTATGGGTAAATTGTGGATTCGTATTTTCCCAGATGTACCTGTTACTAAAAAACCAGCCGAAGTTCGTATGGGTAAAGGTAAAGGTGCGGTAGAATACTGGATTTGCCGTGTAAAACCAGGACGTATCATGTTCGAATTGGACGGTGTTAAACCAGAAGTTGCATATGAAGCTTTTGCATTGGCGGCCGCAAAATTGCCAGTCAAAACAAAAGTTGTTGAACGTAA
>JAFYXQ010000009.1 GCA_017546085.1 Alphaproteobacteria bacterium
ATGTTACTGCAGAATTACACACCCCGTCGTTTCAGGTTGGATAAACAGATATAAGACAACATCATGTGCTAGTCAATGTTACTCCCTTTGTTCTGATATGAGCGGAACAAGCCTTTGTAAGACTCCTTCTATTCGAACAGCTTTGTTCAACAGTATTGGTGTTTCGGAATAATAATTTAATTTTATTTTCCCCATGTAAGAAAATACATGGGGTTAATTTTTTCTGCTACGTTTTGGTTCGCTGGCGTTTGCACCCAAAATTCGCATCTGCATTTTTAAAATTATATTCTCTTTTTCTTTTATTTGAGATAGCAAACGTTCGTTTTCAAGTTTTATTCGTTCCAATTCCCGACGCGTTATCAGTTGCTGAGACGCCATATTTCGATTGCGTTTTCGATTTAAATAAAATGCAAACACCGCCCCCATAACCGCACCAACAGAAGCGCTAAGTACATCAAAAAGTGTGTCTATGATTGCCATAAACACACCTTAACATTTTATTAAATTTTATGCATTAGGCTTATTTTCTTAGCCCTGTTTTTGGATCAATCCAAACCTGTTCGTCCGCGATTTCCATCATAGGCATATCTGATTTGCTGTCTGAATATGCGCGAACAACGTGCGGTATTATCTTGTTCTGAACCGCCCAATCATCCATGGCAATAACCTTGTTTTTGCCCCAACATAAAAATTCATATTTCCATGGCTTTTTCTTGTCTGTCTTTGAACAAAATACTGCATCAAATTTCATATCACGAACCAATGCAGGTAATAAATAATCAGGACTCGCTGAGAGCATAATTACACGACGTCCCGCATCACGTTCCGCCATAACACGTTCACGTGCCCAACCAAAACGTTCACGCCTATGTTGCTTGATAAATTCAGGTGCAAAACGTTTTATCAATTTCGGACTTACAAAACGACGAATGTTTTCACGCCACCATACACCATCTGGATTAAACAATTTAACAATTCCGCATATGCCAATCAGTGGTAAAAATAACCATGGACGAATGCTGCGTCGGAAACAATATTTTGCAAATTCCATGTTCGAATCGCCCGCTGATAATGTGCCATCAAAATCAAATAATACAATGTCTGTTTTTTTTAACATATAAATTCAACCCTTTGTTTAGTCGCGATGATTATAAACGGTCTTTTTATTTTCTGCAAGGTATTAAAAAATCCCCATTTGGGGATTTCTTATTTTTTTAACTGTGGACGCCAATGACGCGCGCGTTCAATCAAGAAGAACAATGCCGGTGTTAATGTAAATGTGAATAACAAACTCGCCAACATACCACCAATCATAACCGCACCCATGGCAACCTTCATTCCGTCAACAGACCATAATTGCGGAACCATACCAGCGACAACGGCAATTGATGTCATCAGAACCATATTCTTTCTATCCTGTAATTCTGACCACAGGGCGTCAAATGGTTTTTCACCGGATGTAATCCTGTTTATCGTTGGTTCAAGTACCAAAATATTATTATTTACAACCAAACCAACCAACATAACGAACGCCAACATACCACCAACATTCATCGTTGCACCTGATAAAAACATCATTACAAATACACCAGCAAAACTCGTCAAAATTGATGTCGCAATTGTAAATGGATGTGCCAACGAATTCAAAATCGCCGCCAACAACATAAATGTTAATATTGTTGCCAATAAAAATGCACGACCAATTTCAGTTTGTGATTCAGCCTGAGTATCTGACATACCACCGAACTGAGCGTAATATCCATTTTCCCAATCGATTTTATCCAGTTCCGATTGAATTTTTGCCTGAACGGGACCCATTGTTGATTTACCAATATTTATATCGATTTCTGTGTATCTATTTTTATCTTCGCGACGGATATCAGATGTCGCGGGCGCCAACCTTACAGTGCCAAGTTCTGATAACGGTACCATTCCCTTTTGCGAATTTACATATACACTATCAAACAAATCAATTGTTTTAAAGGGTTTTGCAAATTCCAATATAATTGGATATTCATTACCATTTTCTTTGTATTTATAATCATCATTTCCAAATAATGCAGCACGTAACGTTCCGCCAGCATATGCATTTTGAACACCCCAGAAATTCATCTGTTCCTGATTTGGAATAAACTGCGTTTCCAATGGTGGTGTCTGCTGGGCGCGAACTGCAGATTGTACATCTGGGATATTGTTTATAATTTCAATTATTTTATCCGCATATGCTTCGCGTGTTGCATCGTCAGGCCCAAAGATATTCAAGACTAAATCAGATGTTATTCCAGTGGACATTGCTTCGCCCGCACGAATTTGTATTTCTACGTCCGGTATATTCGCAATGACAGGCAATATCTTTTGTGCCAATTTTTTATCGGAAATATTGCGTTCTGAAACATCGACCAATTCAACTGTTACTGTGATATTTTGCAGACCACGTTCACCAATTTTTACTGTTGTTGATTTAACCTCGTTAAATTGTGAAAGCCCTTGTTCCAACTGTGCAGCAATAGATTCTGATTTTTCAAATGTCGCACCCATTGGTGCACGCGCAGTTATCGTTATTTCATTTGCGTCTGTGGATGGCGAAAATTCATTTCCAACAAATTTCATTAACTGACAAGAACCAATCAGCACCAACAAAGCCAACCCAACAACACGCCACGGATGCGAATACTGATATGCAAACCAACGACGTAACCAACTGTGTGAACTGATTTGCTTTTCCTGTGTTTTTGTTAATTTTTCTGTTTTTTTGTTTTTTGTCAGACGCAAGAATTTTGCAATCATCATCGGGGTTAATGTGAATGAAAACATTAATGACAATAACGTTAAATATACAACTGTCATACCAAACTGAACCATGAACTGACCAACAATACCGCCCATAAATGCCAATGGCAAGAACACAACAACGTTCGTTCCGACACCTGCTAAAACAGATACTGCGACATTTTTTGTTCCATCAATCGCAGCATCATCGGGTGATTTGCCGCGCTTCATTTCCTGTAATGCCGATTCAATCAAAATAATTGCGTTTGATACCAATGTCCCCAGTGCAGATGAATATGCCAATAATGTCATCGCATTGATTGTAAAACCATTGTTATCCATAAAGAAGAAACCTGCAACCAATGATGCCGGAATAACAACACCTGCAATAACAGTAGAACGCCAATTACGTGTAAATGCCAGTAAGACCAATACTGTTAATAAAACACCCAATATGATTCCATTTATCGTACTGTCCGTTTCGTCAGATACAGTTATTGAAGAATCAGATGAAATAAACATTGTTGCGTTTGGAAATTTTTCCTGTAAGTCGGCCTGTAATGCGGGCATACGTTCGCGCAATTCACGTGAAATGTTTATTGCGTTACCATCTGATGCCTTGACCACAGATGCGATAACAACCGGTGCACCATTATAACGCGCACCATTTTCAATATCACGCGCCGTATCCGTTATTGTCGCGATATCAGATAGGACGAAATTATTTCCCTCTGCGGTGGTTATACGCAGGTTTGCAATTTCATCAACTGATGAAAATTCACCAATAAAACGAACATTCGAAGAATTTTGGCTTGTTTCTATTTTGCCACCTGGCACATTTAAATTGTGCGATGCAAGCGCTGATATAATATCCATAACCGTTACACCATTCGCAGCCATTAAATCTGGCGACATTGCAATACGAATGGCACGTTCACGACCACCAAACACAGAAACACTTGCCACACCATTTATCGCTGTGATTTTATTGGAGAAATAATCGTCAACATATTCTTCTAAATCGCGTGCGTCCGCACCATCAAGCACGATGTCAACCACAGATTCCTGAAGCGGATTTAATTTTTCAACAATTGGCTGTTCCATGTCTGATGGGAATTCAGAAATCAATGAATCAAGTTTGGTTTTAACTTCTGTTGCCTTGTCATTAACATTTACGCCGAGATTGAATTCTGCCATTACAAAGGCACTATTTTCAAATGCCTGAGAAGTGATCGTTTTAAGTTCTGAAACCTCTGACATGGCGTCTTCGGCGCGTTTAACAATTTGCGTTTCGATTTCTTCGGGTGATGCGCCAGGATAAACAAAGGTCGCGGTTACCATTGGAAAATCAACCGATGGGGTACGTTCAATATTCATATTCGGGAAAGAAACAAATCCCAATACAACCCAAACCAAGACAAACATTAATGTGGTAATTGGACGATGTACAAAAAACTTTAACATATTAAAATCCCCCTAAAATTATTTTTTAATTTGAACCAGTTGTCCCGCGTGTACGGTTGATAATATAACAATATCACCATCCGATAAACCTGATGTGATGTATGCATTTTCTGAATCTTGGCCTGCAATATTTACATCACGACGCTGTGCAATACTGTCAACTGATACCATTACCGAATTATCGTTAATCGCGTATAGCGGAACAAAATAACCGTTCGCAACAAATTCCACAAAACCGATACCATCATTCACGCCGGTTGTTTTTACCAAATACAAGCCTGTATTATAATCAATATTTTTTGAAACAGATGCTATTTTACCAGCGCCTATTTTTTGACCAGCTTTGAATTTAGACACATCTTTGGCTGAGACATAGCCACGATTATTTCTGATGGCAATTGGTGTTAACAATTTTCCATTTTGCTTGACCACAGTCATAGTCGTAACAGGAATACCGCTTTCTGCCGCAACGCGGGCGGTATTAAATACATATCGACGGTTTTCATATGCAACCATTCCAAAACGGTATATCACCCAACCAAACATAATAATAACCAAGGCAATAAAAATACCATGCTTAAACTTCTTGGTACGCAATGCGTGTTGTAACTTTTCCATTTTATTCACCTAATTTCTTAACATTTTCAGCAGACATCAAAATCTTGTACTTTGTGTTTAGCAATGCCAAATCCAATTGATAAAGACCAGCAGAAACATCAGCTAATTCAACCGCAGATGTTTGACCCGTTGCAAATCTGTTTTGTGATAATTCGTATGTTTTCGCGGCCAAATCACGCGCCTTAATCAGGGTTGATAAATTGCCACGCAAATGGTTATAAGATTTAATCGCGTTATTATATTCTTCGGTTGTTAATTTTTTTGATTTTTCTAAATCTTCACGCGCAGCAATTGCGTTCATCGCATCAACTGTCGCATTTGCACGATTTAAACCACCTGAAAAGATTGGAACCTGTAATGCCAAACCCCAATATGCGGATTGACTGCCCTTTTCGTCAAACATGTGTCCAATATCTGTACCCATTGACATATAATTATAAGACGCCGTTGCAGCCAATGTGGGATAACCATTCGCACGTTGGGAACGCGATAGGCTTTCGTACATATTCACCTGTTCCCCCAGAATTTCCCATTCAGGCGTTGATTCTAATTTCTTGGTCGCCATTACGGAAAATTCAGATGGAAAATCTTCGGTCAGAACCAATTCTTCGTCCAAATCAATTCCTGCCATAATTTTTAACATTCTGTGCGCTGTATCACGATTGAATTTTGCGTCAGAAACGTTTATTTCCTTGGATGCGATATCAGATTCAATCTTTAACAAATTTGCACGATGCGCACGGCCTGCTGATGTCAGACTTTTACGTGCAACGCGTGCGTTATTTAAATCGTTCTGTGCAAGCTTTACGATTTCGTCCGTCATCTTGGCCGTCCAATACAAATCTGCCGCAGCATAACGCACAGAACGTGCCGTTAATTCACGTGATGCGTTTGACATTTTTAGTGCGGATTTGACACCGCGAACCGCATTTCCAATCTTGCCAAATGTATAAATCGGTTGCGTCAGGGAAATACCCGCCATAAAAATATTGTCTGGAATCGCGATATTATCCAAATGTAATCCCAACGTATCCAATAACAATCCGCCCAATTCAGGTGGCAAATCAACACCAATTGATTCTGATGGATTTTCGATATTTACCATGTTCATATATGATACAGAACCATCCAATTTAAACCAACGATTTGCATTAGCTGCGTCCAAGGAAGCTTCGGCCCGTTTTACGTTGGCATCTGCCTTCTTTAAATCGTTTGATTCGTTTGATATTTTTGTAATTGCATCCGCCAATGATAAATCCAATGCAAAAACATTGGCAGAACCCATTACCATTACAGCTGATAAAACAACCGATAATTTTTTTATAACAAACATTTTTAAGACCCCATATTTTTCAAAATATCATTTATTGTACGCATCGCATCTGATAAACGACGCCCGTCATCAGACGACAAGGATGAAAACATATCTTCAACGCCTGAACGAAATAATTCCATTGCCTTGGTTGCTAGTTTAGCACCAGCATCAGAAACACAATACCATGTGTTACGGCGGTCATCTTCGTCAACCGAACGCAGAACCAAACCATCATGTTCCAATTTACGAAATGCAGCGCATAAATTTGGCGCAGAAACATTTTCACGACGTGCAATATCCTTTAAACGTGCGCGCCCACCCTGATGAAGACGCACCAAAATAGACATCAATTGACGCGGATATCCTGTTGTCTCGGCGCGACCCATACGAATTTTATCCGCCAAACGGTCCAGCATCCAAATATTATCTTCGAGTAATGAAACAAATTCCTTGCGCGACATATTAACCCCCATTATAATTGTAAGTAAAAGCCGACTTTGTTAAAAAGCTGAATCATTATATATTTTAACAAATTTATTGCAAGAATAAAATTTAAGAAAGCATTCATAAAAAGCACATAAATTTTATTATTGCAAAATTCTTTGAAATGGTTATAATCATTGTCGCAATTGGGGTGTCGTCTAATGGTAGGACAAGAGATTTTGGTTCTCTTTATCATGGTTCGAATCCGTGCGCCCCAACCACACTTCGCGTCTGCGACGCTTCGTGTGGCAGGCCACACAAGGCGAGCAGCAAAGGCGAAGTAGTGTCGTCCGAAGTTTTAACGAAGGAGGACTTACAAATGTTTTATGTTTATCTGATAAAAAGCATTCCCCATCCAGAACAAAAATACATCGGGCAAACTGATGATTTAAAAAAACGACTTAAGCAACATAATGCAGGATATTCAATACATACGGCAAAATATAAACCTTGGGAATTGGTAAATTATTTTGCGTTTAGTTCCAAAGACGCTGCATTGGAATTTGAACAATATCTTAAAACCGGCTCAGGATACGCATTCGCAAAAAAAACATTTTTGGAAATAATTTATCAAAAACGTAGCGCATTCCAGAAAGTAAAAAAATAAATTTTCGCCAAGTTCGAAAGTAATTTTTAGAAAGATTATGTCGTTATTTACACTTTCGAACTGCTTATAAATCGCAAAAAACTTTCGAACCAACAATAAAGCTTATAAAACTAATCAAAATTTGCTCTAGGTATCATTTTCATTCAATATGGTTGTGGTGTGTGGGCGAGTAGAAATAGTAATAAATCAAAATCTATGATATAATGTAGTGATGAAATTTAAGAAAAAGGTAAACAGATGGATATAAAAATAAGAAACGCTATTCCAGAAGATGC
>JAFYXQ010000001.1 GCA_017546085.1 Alphaproteobacteria bacterium
ATTGTTTGATGATTTTGTTGTATTTGTTTTATCCATCGCAATCATCGATGCACAACCTGCAAAATCTTCACCACAACCACCTGTTGTTTGCATACATTTTCTGAATTCGATTGTACATTGCCCTAAATCATATTTATTTGCGTTTTGATATTGTTCAAGTGCCGCAGAACGCAACGCCTGCTCCGCCGCACTTAGTTTTTGCTGCGACGCAATTTTTGATTTTTTCAAGCTATTCTCATATGCCTCGCAATCCGATTTAATACGTTGGGAATACATCAATTTCAACATATTAAAATCCGAAGAACATTCAGGCATCTGCTGTGTACAAAGTCCCGCCGCCGCAACATACAGCGCATCACCTTCTTTGCCTTCAATCGTGTCAGCAGATGATGGCAACATATCGCCCATTGAAAACAAGCCCATTTCATCATCTTCTTCATCTTCTGCGACGGACCATATATCAAGATTTAATGAACGCTTATTTGATTTTTCACCATTTAAAATAGAATCCGCAACGGCATTCGCCTGTGCGATTGCACCCGCAGCATCATCACCCATTTCAATTTTTTCAACCCCAAGCGTTGCCATTTGATAGCTCTGTTGGTCCAGTTTTTCAATTTCTGCCAAAATCGAATCCAATTCTTTGTTACGATTGCTGCATAAACAACGTCCACCACTGGTGTTATCGAGCATACAAAACGCATCCATACAACCATCCCATTTCGCCTGACATTCTTCACTAACAACTATATTTTTCGCCGCTGTTGAAACCTTGGTCCCGGATTGAACCACCTTCTGTGTTGTGGCGGCACGCGCCGCAACCACTGATTTTGGCGCCACAGGCGCGGCACTGCGTGCAGCGGTCCCACGAACGGCGCTGCGTGCGGCCACACCGGTTGTTGCACGTGGTGCAGCACGTGAATTTGTTGCGGCACGCGCAGAAACCGCAGTCGTCCCCGAATTATTTTCCGTCGTTTGCGTACCAGATGTTGCACGATTATTACGTCCCGTTGGACGGGTGGCGGCAACTGAATCCCCAATAAAACCAGCAAAAATCAATGATAATAATATTATTTTTTTCATGAATCATCTCTCTTAATTTGTTTAATTTTATCATATTCAGGAAAAAAATAAAAGCGCATTTTGGCACAAATGCTGATAACAGTTTCTTTTTTCTAAAAAGAATAAATTTCACTTTTTTACCCCCATATGCGGGAACAGTAATAATAAAAAAATTACAAAGTGTTACGAACGTGGCATCATACCTTACCCGCCCTTTGCTTGCACCACGAAGTTTTAACGAAGTGGTGTCATTCCTGCGTAGGCAGGAATGGGGCCTATACAGTACGTAGTGAAACGAAGCTATATTTATTACATTTTATATTTGAAAATTATACAATGTATTTGGTGCGCGCCGCGCACGGGGTGGGCGTGCCCTATCCCTGCCTGCGCAGGGATGACAGATTTTTAGAATTAAAAAAACATAATACGCCTTTGTCAGGTATCTTCTGGTTGCGGAATCGAAATCACATATTGTTGTTTATTTGATGACTGTTTATATTGATTTACGGTAACACGAAAACTATCCAGACATTTCTGAACATCCTCTTTCTTCTTAGCGTCCCCATCTATCACAGCCTTACAACCTTCAGGTTCCTTATCTTTAGCAAAGATCCCCCATGTCATTGCCGCATTTAAATCATTAATCAATTGTTTACGTGCGGCGGTTCTATCACCATCATCCAACGCACGTTGAATTAAATTGATATTTGACTGCAAACACTGCTTTGCTGAATTAATATCATTTACAGAACGCAAACAATTCTGTGCCATACCCAACCCATCACGTCCACTTGACGACGAATACGCCCCCGAAGAAGAATCATCGCCACCATTATTACCAGATTCCCCGGCTGCAATCTTCAATGCCGCCAACGTCAGAGACTTATCAAGTTGCGTTTTCAAACGACGCATCATCAGTTCCATTTCTTCGTACTGTTTATACAACTGTTTTGCGATGACCGTTGTTTTCATTGCGACAACTTCCTGCATCAGTTCACGATTTGCACCGGTGGGATTTTGAACCTCGCCAATGTTATAGGCATGTGTTGAACACAGGGCCAATTCCGCCGTAATATAATCATTATCAGGATTATCGCACGACGAATCTGCGGCATACCCCGCCCCGACGATAAACACCATCATAAAAAACACAGAAAAAATTTTTTTCATTTCTTTCATTATCTGCCTACCATATATTGCAATCTATTATAAAGATAATCAGTAGAACCCTGCGTATTTTTCAAGAAACTATTCGCCACACTATTTTTATCAGTCAACGACAGTTCTGTCCCCGATTTCTCATTCGTCTTATTTTTCGAGGAACTATTCGCCGCACTATTTTTATTAGTCAACGACTGTTCAGTACCCGACTTCTCATTCGCCTTCTGTTGACTATTTTGACTGCTCGTAAACTTACCCCCCCCCCCGACTTTTTTCTTGACAAATTCCTGAGCCGTCCAGATCATACCCATCATAACAGTCGCATTTACCATTTGTCTTATTCCAAACACCAAGCGGTGCAACCCC
>JAFYXQ010000010.1 GCA_017546085.1 Alphaproteobacteria bacterium
GCGTTTTAATATTGGTATGTGGTGTGTTGGTTTGTGTCATGCAACAATTTGTTGCACTGGTTCGACAATGAGTAAACGAGAACAAACAAAGTGCAGTTCGAGTGCTAACGAATGCCCCACAGGCATTTTTATGCCGAGGGAATCAGCTGCCCCAACCAAGATTGATAAACCCGCCGATAAAGGCGGGTTTTTGTTTTGTTTTCTAGTATTTTCACTGAGTTCGAAAGTGGTGAAAAATCACCACTTTCGAACTTTTTTGTAATATAATTATTTACAACCAACAAAAGCCCAATTGTCGCCACCTTCGATAGGTTCTGCAATCATGGTGCGGATTGTAAAGTTTTCTTTGCATGTTCCTGGGTCGTCAAATGATACTTCTGTATAAACATGTTCTGTATCAGCATATAATTCTTCCAAATTCAATTGACCACCAGCCCTAAATTTGCCATTTGGTTGCTGTTGTTTTACTTGTTGTGCCCATTCTTGTTCTGCAGGACATTTATAAACCAGATGAAATTCGGTCGTTTCTATTCTTTCGCAACCTTCAAAAATGGAATCATATTTGCTGTAATCCTGGGCACATGCACTCAATGTGATGATTGGCAAAATAAAAAATAATTTTTTCATGTTTTCTCCTTTTCTGTGTTCGTTATTATATTATAAATGTGTTCTTAAAATCCAGTATTTTTTGCCCGATTTCCAATAACTCGGCTTGCAAATTGCATGACAAGCCCAACCAATATTCAAACGCCCCGGAATGGGGCGTTTGAATATTGGTTGGTTGTTGGTTGTTTTTATATGCATTTTCCTGTTTTCTTATCATATTTTTTGCCGGGGGTAAGGGCGCATTTTGCGGCGCGGTCTTCGTCTTCGGTGCGTTTGACACATTTATCCCCGTTCCAGCGATATCCGGCGATGGTTGCGCATTGTGTTTTGTTTGCAGATTCAGCCCGTTCGGCTGCAGGTTTTATTAATTTTTTCTTATCCTTAGCGGTGGATGTAGAGCCCCCCTCAGAAGGGGTGGTGTTGTTTGTTTGGTTTTTATTATCTTTTTTCGTTTTCTTTTCTTTACTGTTTTCTTTTGATGACAGCTTACCGTCATCACCATCTTCTTCAAATGTTTCGTCGTGTTCGTCCTGGGCCTTGTCAAGGGCCTTGTCTGCCTTGTGTCTGTCGACCGCGCGGTCAATTGCGCCCGATGTAACCGCACCAACCGCCATACCAACACCCGAACCCATTAATGCGTTTGTGGCCGATGTTTGTGCGCGTGTTAAACGCTGGGCATTTTCCATAAAGGTTGTTATGTCAACACCAAACCAATTTGGTGTGCAATCAAATGTGGAACCGGCATATGCCTTTTTCGATGAATATAGGGTGTTATTTTCGCCCGCATAGAAATTAACAGTATATACGCAATCCAATGTGCGTTCGTCAAACATTGCGCCCAATCGACCGCATGATTCACGCATTTGATCGCGTAATTGGTATAAACGCTTTTCGTCGTTTGATACCTGCGATTCTGCATCAAGTCGCAGGGTGCCAAATACTTCCATCGTACGGGCGGGTAGGCCGCTATCCTGTTGCTTGCATTCGTTGGCAATTTTTGAACATTTCTGAACCGCGGCATCGCCATTTTTCTTGCTAAGGCATTTTGTGAATGTTTGACCGCATTCTGCAACAATGCAACTGTTGTAATTATTGCCACAATCAACAATCGAATTATATAATGCAAATTTTGCGTTTAATTCCATGTCCGCCTTGATTTCAGTGGTAAATAGGCGATATTCTTCGCCGGTGCAGGTTATATCACGACGGCATGCATCCAATTTGTTACCAAATGTTGTGTCCGTATCACCGGAACATTTTGTAAAATCAGTTCCACATTTGCCCTGCATACAGCTGCGTAATTTCTGATCGCATTCATTTTTACCGGCGGCCATTGCAACCTTGGCCCGATTGGTGGTTGTGTTTTTTTGTTCCGCAGCATCCGCAGCGGCACGTTGTTCACGTATTTGTCGGGCAAGTTCCGTTTCAGGTTCGCCTGATATCGTGTTTTCAAACGTTTCATCCAAAACATCATCAAATTGTGATGTCTTGTTTTCTATTATTTCTGATTCTTGGTATTCGATGTCTTCGATTACGGTGGGTTCGATTTCTGTAACCGATTCGATTTGTTGCGATGTCGCATTTGATGCATTCTGATCGCGCTGAGCCGGAATTGATGATGCTGTTGACGCAACAGATTTTCGTTGTGTACGGGATACGACGTTCGCTGAATTCGATGTTGATGTAACCAATGATAATGCAAATGCAACAAATGCAATTAATCTGATGTGCTTAACATATATATTAGTTGTTTTCATCTTTTTCTGCACCCTTAATCAATTGTTGCACATGCCGTGTCATAGAATTTACATAATTGTATTGCCATTGTTTTTTCAAATTCAAAATCGGCGCCGCACTGATTATTCATGTTATTTTTACATACGGTTTCAATGCACGATTCGTAAAAACGTTTTTCCGCACAGCCTGATTTTATTTCTGCAATTTTATTTTCACGCGCAGCTGAATACCCCGCAACGATTTTGGCAAGTAATGTATCCGCATTCTTAATCATAGAATCGCGTGTCGCCAACAATTCGCCACGTATTTCAGATATGTGTTCATCGCAACCGGACACACTTACACTGCAGGAAGAAAAGAATTTGTCAAAGTCAGTGTTCGATTCACATTTGCGAAAATCAGATGTGCAATGGTTGTCAGCAAAAATACATAACTGAATTTCTGATTCACATGCGCTGCGTGATTTTGTATCAAATGCGGTTTCCAATGCACGATTCATTTTTGCTGAAACACCCGCAGCCTTGCAGGATTGTTCAATTAACGTGTCGTATGTATCAGTTACATCGTCCGTGGTACAGCCGGTAACCTTTTTAATACATTGTGATGTCGCCCATGCGTAACGTTCGCCGGGGTCGGTTGGCGCGTTCTTCAAATCTTTGTCTGAAATGTTGTATTTTGCAGATGTGCCAACGGATACAGAACGCATCCCCTTGGGCGTTTTGGGTTCACCCGCAGATGATGTGCCACAATACTGACAACGCGCAGCAGGATTCGCAGATAAATTTAATGCACATGCAGAATCCAAACAGCGTGTCAAATTTGCGCGTGAACATGTGGTTGCCGCGTTGGCGGTGCCAATGGATGCGATGCTAAGTGCTAAAAATAATGTGTGTGGTTTCATATTCTCTCTATAATTGAAAAAATTATAACAAAAAATGTTGTTGGGTGCAAAGAAAAAATATAAAACAGAACTTGACAACGTTGATATTTTGTCTATAATAAATTATGTAAGTAATAATTAAGGAGCTTATTATGTCAAAAAATAATGAATTTGATTTTGATTTTACGCCAGAGTTCGAAGAAGAAAAGGCTAATAATAACGATAATTTTGGGGCAGAAGAAGACAAGGTTGAATGGGTGAAGCCAAAAAAAGACTGGGTTAAAATTGTATCGCATTGTGGTGCGGGGACTATTTTTGTGGCATTGCTTATCCTGCTTGTAGCAAAATCATGTAATGATAGTAATCAGGAAGAAAATTTGCGTGCCTGGCAAAATGCGTATAATTCGATGAAAGATAATAGGGATCGTTTGTTTAATGATTCTATAGATAGTGCCGAGAGAAATAATACTTTGATGGGAAAATTGGCTTATTATGAGACAGAATTGGGGATGGCGCAAGATTCTTTGGTTGCGTATAAGGATTCTTTAAAGCTGCTGAATCAAAAATTAGAAGATTGCAGCAAACCAAAGAAGGTGTATTCTAAAAAGAAGACCACACCCCTGAAAAAGAAGACGCCTTCGGCGATTGATACTCTTCGTTATCCGTCTCTAAGAAACAAAACAAAAGCTGAAAATACGGTGATAATCAATGGTGATAACAATAATGTTGTTATTAACCAAAAGGATAACAGCGTAAAGAAAGAGAATGATACAATTCGTATCAATATTAAAAAGACAATTAATTTTAAATATTCTATAAAAACACGCTAATTCTTGGTCGTTGTGTAGAAAAATAAATGTCTGCAATCTTTGCAGGCATTTTTTTTGTTTTTTGGCTAGACACAGAAAGCATTCTTGTGATAATATTATTCTTATAAGAGAGAATATAGATGAAATTTATCAGAATATTGTTGTTTACTTTGTTTGTTGCGCCGTTCGCGGCAAATGCTGCGACATCTGAATTTGTAATGGCGGCACAATTGTTGGCGGCAGCGAAAAATGCTGATATTCAGCAGGTGCAGGCATTGGTTAACAATGGTGCAAATGTGAATTTTATTGACGCAACCGGTGTTTCGATTGTTTGTACGGCATTGATGAATAATGATATTCGTGCGGCGCAGATTTTACAGATGTATGGTGCCGATGCATCAAAATGCGATCGTCAGATTAAGCAATATAATAATAAAACCAAACCAAGGGATAGGGGTGGGCTGTTCAGTGGACTGTCGTCAGCCCAGACCATTAGTTTAGCGGCGGCGGGGGCCGCCGTTGTTGTAGGGGGGCTGCTGTTGTTGACAGATGTGTTTGACCCTGGGAATGGAAATGATTCGTCTTCTGGTGGTGGGAATCGACCGGGTGGCGGTGGTGGTGGGGCGGATGCCGATGGTACGGCTGCATTTACCGTGCCGTATAGTCCAGCATATCTTGGGACAGATGGCAAGATAAATACTAGTAACGCAACGTATTTGGCAAATTTGCAATCGTATAATCCGGCCGCAGGTGGTCTGCGTGAACAGGATTTTAATTATTTCAGACCGTCTGAACAATCGTTAAATAACTATTTGGTGGATGGAATAGCGGTTCCGCTGCAGAACTATCTGTTGATGATGCACGGTTATTCTGCGTTTGCAAATGAATATTTAGGCCAGTCTATATTCCGAGATGCGTCCAAAAATCCAGTTGTGGTATCAAATGCAACAGGCGGCGGAGCCCCTGTGCGTGTAGGGTTGGTTACTGCAAATGGGATAAATCCAACCGGGGCCGCCGCGCGGGCAGGTGGTATTGAATATGCGTCAAGTGCTGCTGCAGATGCGCCAGTGTATTTGGTGGACAAGTATTTGAATTATACAAATCCAACAGTTGTGCCCGCGACAGATGATGTACCACAGTCTATTAAAATGGGGACAGAATTGGCGAATTTTGATTTGTCAGGTATGGGGACTGCGATGAACCCGTTTGCAAGTTCGTATGATAGTGCCCTTGGGAAAATAATTTCTGGATGGGAAGCAGGTGGTCGTGTTACTGGTGATTTGATGGGATTTGTCCCTAATGGTCAATTGGGGGTTTTTGTTACTGGTAATGGAAAACAGTGGGTTGATATTGAAAATCCAGAAGAAGGTGCTGTTATCGGTACGATTGATAAGGTTGGTGATAAACCAAATGCGATTCAAATCGGGGATAAAATCGTAATTAATGGGGTTGATTATGTCATTGGTGCCGCGTTGACAGATACTACTATTACTAATCCGACAATTACGGTAAATGGTACGATATATAAATTGGCTGAAAATTCAGATATGTTAATAGCAAAATGTGATGGTGATGAAACTGTATGTGCAGATGTATCTGATGTCGCAATTTATCAGGGAACAGATGGATTGTTCTATGTAAATTCAATGGGGGGAAATTCTATTAATGCTGTTTATACGGTGAATTCTGGTAATTTATATGCCGCTAAGGAATTACAAGATGCTGATTTTAAGAATTTTGAAGCTTTATATCTTGCACGTGGTGTAACCAGTGATGTTATTGCAAATGCTGGTTTAATTGATGCTTCACGCGCGATAGATTATTTGTCAGTTAGTGGATTTAAAAACTTGATTGATTATGTCGGGGGGACGCCTGTGCAGTTATATGTTGATAGAATTAATATGGCATATGATAGAAATTCGGATGATGTAAATTCGCAGGGGCAGTATGCAAACGGAATGTTTGGTGCATATAGTGCTGGGGCGCCGATTATTGTTATGCCTGCGGGGGAATTTGCGTTTGGAAACGGGGCTGGGAAATCAGCGACGGTATTGGATGCGACATTTGAAAATTATGCGCCTGCGTTGTATGATAATAATTTAAATCATATGTTTATGACAGTTGTTGCAGTTAACCATAAAAAAGGAACTGATGCTGCGACATCCATTGAAAATTATGGTAATGGCACGGGCGACAGTTTTGGAAAACTTGGGTTATCGACATGGGTTGATAATGGTGGAACAACCGATGTTGCCACTGATGATATAACATATATGTCCCGTAAATGTGGCGCAACAGGGGTTGGCGTTGGATCAATTGATCCATGGTGTTTTGCTGCTGCAGGTCCAACTGCTGAAATGGCGACAGCGACTGCTGCGGGGGCTGTTGCATCGTTACAGGGGGCGTTTGATTATATGACAAATCCGCAGATTTATTTGTTGATGGCATTGACATCTGATGGTTATTTGTTGGGTACAGATAATTCTGGAAACACATTTACAGTGGATACATTAAAATCGTATTTGCAGGCAATGTATGCGTTACCGGGTGAATACAATGAATCAACATTATCATCAGCGGATTATTTGAAAAGTTTTGCTGAGGTTTACGGATATGGTTTGATAAATCTTGAACGTGCAATGACACCTGGTAAATCGGTTTATTTCTTTGATGGAAATAAAATTGTTTCTGCGAATGGTAATGCGTATTGGCGTGCGGCAACAGGTACCAGTTTTAAGCCGTCTTCTGTGCTGAATATACGTGGTTCAACGGTTCGTGCGCCGTTCTATGATGTGTTACAAAGTGTTGATGGAAGTTTGTCTTTGCCACGTGTTTGGGAAAATGAATTTGCAATGGGAAACGATGATAAACGTGGTTTGTATATGGGCGATGTCTTGGGTGATTTGAAAACACGTCGTGAAGATGCATTGACAACGAATGTTGGAAATATGTCTTTTTCAATGGCGATGTCAGAACGTGCGTATGCAGATAATTTTAATGGACTTGATTATTTAAGTCTGGGATATAAATCGGGGAATTGGAATTTTGGTGCATCGTATCAGCACTATTTGACAGATGGTATGTCTAGATTTGATGGTGTTGCAAATCCTGTTTTGGGATTGATGTCAAATGCTGTTGTGTCTGATGTAAAATATAATTTGGGAAATTTGTCATTTGGGGCACGTGCATTTTCTGGGGCGATTACAGACGAAGGCTTGCTTGAAAATGATCCGACGATTACTGCGGAATATATACCTGCAACGTTGGGGTTGATGCAGGGGGCGCAGTCTGATGTTATGTGGTCGAATGATAAATTTGCGTTTGGCGCAACCCTTGGTATGGCGCGTGAAACGGATACGTTGCTTGGTGCATATACGGATGGTTTACTAAATTTTGGGGCAGGTGATACAACATATGTTGATTTGGTCGCAAAATATAATCCGACAAATTTGCTGAATTTTATGGCGCGCGCAACATTTGCCCATACCACGTCTGATGCTGCGGGCAATTTTGTATTGGGTTTATCTGATATTAATTCTAATTCATTTGCGGTTGCGGCAAATGTTGGGAATTTTGAATTTGCGGTTGCGCAGCCTTTGGCAATAACGGCTGGAACAATGAAATACGCATATGCGAATTATGATGTTGTTGGAAATGGGGATATGTATGAATTAGACGTTGTTGATACACATATTGCTGATTTATCATTGCGTCCTGATAAACGTGAATTGCGTTTTAGTGGTACGTATCGTCATAATTTTGGTGAATTTACAGATGGGGCATTTGGGTTTATTTATCGTGTAAATCCAAACCATACTGATGATTTTGGAAATGAATCTATATTTATGTTGAAAATGACCCATCGTGTGGGGATATAGTTTTTTTTGCAAAATATAGAACGAAGTATTGTTGTGCTTATAAAAAAGATATATGGGTTAAATATAGAATATGCTTTGTTAATTGTGTTTTTTATATTGTCAGATGTGGTTAGAAAAAAAAATCCCGCAAATGCGGGATTTTTAATTTCTTTAAAATGGGATATCGTCCCCGATATCAGATACAGATATTTCTTCGCGTGGTGCAGAAGTTGTAGCAGATGGGGCACCATATTCACCAGATACGCCGTCCATTGTTTTTGCGCCACTTAGGATAACCATTTGACCTGCGAATGGGTTCAGTACAACTTCTGTTGTGAATACGTCTGCGCCAGATTGATTCTGCCATTTGCGTGTGCGCAGAGATCCTTCGAGATATAGTTTTGTTCCCTTTTGCAGCATGCGTTCTGCGACATCAACCAAGTTTGGATTGAAAATAACAACACGATGCCATTCGGTTTGTTCTTTCTGTTCGCCTGTGGTGCGGTCGCGCCAACGGTCAGATGTTGCTAATGAAAAACTGACCACTTTTTGACCGCTGCCCATTGTGCGAACCTGAGGTTCCTGACCAATATTCCCAACGAGAATTACCTTATTTATGCTGCCTGCCATAATTCACTTCCTTTGTTTTAATTTTTTCTATGCTTCTATTTGAGCAATTATGGTGTAAAAATGCAAGTTGTTTTTAAAAAGATAATTTTGTTTTGGCTAAAACGTAAACTTCATCACGACCGTATGGGTTATCAACAAACGCTGCTGTCATGAACTTGTATGATATTCCATATTCGATTGATGGACGTGAATTTAGGTTGATGTTATGTGTTTTGAATATATAATCGCCATTGTTTGTACGGCCAGTAGGGGAGTTCAGGTTCATGTTGCCACTAATAATTGTGTCTGGTGTGCCGAAAAATATACCAAAATCACCGTATTTTGCATTAAATGAAATGGATGTGGTATATATGTTGGAAAATCTGCTTATCATTGATTGTGGTGCAGGGGTTGGATTCATGACACCAAATGTTGCGTTGGCTGATAATGAAATGTTGCCAATTTGTTTTTTTTCATTTATTCCAATAAAACTTATCAGATTTTGATTGTCGTTTTGTAAAATCCCGTCTGCGTTCAAGATTTCGCTGGTCTTGAATCCGAATTCGATATTACCAATTTGCATTTGGCGATCTGAATTGTCGCGTAGTTTTTCAAAGCCAATACTGCGGTTTTTTATGGAAATGTTTTTGTTCAAAGATGTGTCAAATGCACGACCAAAATCATCAACAAATGCAAATTTAATGTTTTGGGATTTTATGTTGTGGGCAATTGTGCCGCTGACACGTGCGGTTGTTAATGGGGTGGATGTGGTTTCAGATATTGGAACCAACTGGGCGCCCACAGGACGTGTCGCACGTTCCAAATCTAGCATACCATGGCCATAAATTTCGTCAATGCCAGCGTCCCCAATATCGCGTGCGGTTGCAAATAGCAGGTTTGTAATTTCTGTGGCGTGCATATATGGGAATGCTTCTCGTATTACAGCGATGGCTGCTGACACGATTGGGGCAGCAAAACTGGTGCCGTTTAATGTTGATGTGTTATTGGCGTTTTGTAAATCAGTACCTGGTGCCGTGATACAATAATTTTTTGTAATTCCACATGCGTTACTAAATTCTGCCAATTTATTGGTTTGATTGTCCCAGGCGACAACGTTTACAAAGTGTCCGTCTGTTTCAGGTACGTGCAATGGAATGGCGGATAGTGCGCTTGATTGGGTATAATAATCGTTGCCTGCCGCCCAAACAAAGATTGCGTCATTGTTTGTTGCTGCGTTTGACAGTGCGTTGATAAAGTTTTTGTCGGTGATTTGTTCAAGGTGTTTGCGTGATTTTACCTGTGTTGCATATGTGCCGTTTGCCGACCAGCTGAAGTTATAGATGTGTGCGGGTTGTGCATCTGCAATCGTTTGGCCAATTTCTTTAAATGAAATAAATTCGCCATTTTTATTTGCAATTGCATATGTGTTAACGTCTGCGTTCGGGGCAATTTGACCAGATGATAAATATGCAACGTTTCGACCGTGCCATGTGTCTGTTGATGAATCAAATACTGCAATTTTTGAACCCAGACCAGTGTATCCGCGTGCCAATGAATATGCAAGGCGTATTTCATCGTATTGTTGCTGATTTTTTATGTATGTTTCGGTTTGTGTTGCCGCGGATAATTTTACATAATCTACGTCGCCACCGACCATGTCGTATGTTTGCATGGTTGGGTGTGCGCTGTGCGTATCGTTGTCGCCGCCGTTTCCGTCGGATGCGCCCAATAATGCGATTGTAGCACCAATTGCAGCAATTGTGCCACCTGATATAGCAGCAGTTGTGGCAAGCGAAGTTTTGGATTTCTTATTTTGCGTGGAACATTCGTCTGGGTTATATCTGCGATATATCTCGCTGCTGCAATTTGATGCAGCAACAGATGTGCAAAAAAACGCACCAGATAAAATTGCAGATAAAATCTTCCCTGTGTACTTCATTAGTCAAATCCAACCGTGGCACCATGCCACAATACTAATATAGTACAAAGCAGTCGTTTGTCAATCTGTAATTGTGTTTGCGTAGGAATATTTTTTATTAACCTTTTTTCATAATTTTACTTGATTTTTTTATCTTCTTTCGCTATGATTGGCGCACGCACTATGGTGCGAAGAACACAGTCGTTGTGTAAAATTTCTGTCCAGATTAAAACTGGGTTGTCGCACACGACGAGGATAATAACAGAAAAAAAGGACTAAAATCATGGCATTGCCAACATTTACAATGAAACAGTTGATGGAAGCTGGTGTTCACTTTGGTCACCATACACGTCGCTGGAATCCATTAATGACACCATATGTTTATGGGGTTAAGGATAAAATCCATATCATTAATTTGAATAAAACTGCACCTTTGTTGCATCGTTCTTTGGTTGCATTGGAAGCGATTGCTGCAGCTGGTGGTAAGGTTTTGTTCGTTGCAACAAAACATCAGGCAAAAGATATTGTTAAAGATGCAGCAGAACGTTGTGGTCAATTTTATGTTAATAACCGCTGGTTGGGTGGTATGTTGACAAACTGGACAACGGTTTCTCAGTCTATTCGCCGTCTGAAGAAGATGGAAAATGATATCGCAAATGCAGAAAAATTGGGTCTGACCAAAAAAGAAGTTGGTGTTATGACCAAGGAAGTTGAAAAACTGCGTGGTATTTTCGGCGGTATTTTGGATATGCACGGCACACCACAGGCGATGGTCGTTATTGACGTTCCACGTGAAATGAATGCTGTTCGTGAGGCTAAGAATTTGGACATCCCAACAATCGCGATTTGTGATACAAATGCAAATCCTGAAATGGTTGATTACCCAGTTCCAGGTAATGATGACGCAGCACGTGCAACACAGTTGTACTGTGATTTGTTCGTTGACGCAATCTTGTCTGGTATTGAAAAACGTTTGGGTGGCGCAGCTGGTAAAAAAGCTGAATCTGATATCAAGGTAGAAGTTGCGGATGAATTTGAAGCTGAAATCAAAGAAAAAGAAGCTAAAATCAAATCCAAAACATCCGAAGCGCGCGCTGAACGCCGTGGTAAGTTAGCTGAAAAGGCAGACAAATAATTAAATATCATAAACATTGGTGATTATATATGGCATATATAATAAGACCAAATGGCAAAAGATATCGATCGATTTTAACAGGGGTGACCCGGAATAAAATTGATATTTATCGTGCAGTTGATGTTGAAACGCAGCGAAACATGGTTTTTTGTGTGCGGTATAAAAACGCCAATGTTTATGGACCAATTTGTACAACGCGTGATGCGGCGGTGCGACGTGCATTTATTGTTGCGATTGCCCATCATTGTGGGGTAAAACAAAGATAACCATTTAAAAATACGGGGGAAATTATGGCAGAAATTACAGCAAAATTAATTCAAGAACTGCGTGAAAAAACATCTGCAGGTATGATGGATTGTAAGAAAGCCTTGATTGAAAACAATGGCGATATCGAAGCTGCGGCTGATTGGTTGCGTCAGAAGGGTATTGTTAAGGCTGCGTCGAAGGCGGGTCGTGTTGCTGCGTCTGGTTTGGTAACGGTTGTAAAATGCGACAATATGGGCTGTGTTGTTGAATTGAATGCAGAAACAGACTTCGTTGCAAAAAATGAAAAGTTCCAAAAATTAGTTGCAGATGTTGCAAACAAGGCAATGGAATTGAAGGGTGATTTTGATGCAACAATGAATGCAGTAAAAGATGATATCGCAGCGACAATTTCAACAATTGGTGAAAATATGAACCTGCGTCGTATTGCCAAGGTCGAAGGCGACAAAATCTTTACATATATTCACAATGCCTTGGTTCCAGGTATGGGACAGATTGGTGTTGCAGTTGCAATTAATGGCGATGATGCAAAAATTGACGAAATCGGTTCCAAAATTGCAATGCATATTGCTGCAAATAAACCGGAATTTATGACAATTGCTGATGTTGACCCAGTTGCAGTTGAACGTGAAAAGAAAGTTTTCATCGAATCTGGTGCAACAGCTGGTAAGCCTGAAAACATTGTTGAAAAGATGGTCGAAGGTCGTATTAAAAAATACTATGGTGAATCTGTATTAGAAGAACAGCCATTTGTTATGGATCCTTCTAAAACCGTAAAACAGGTTATCGAAGAAGCTAATGGTAAGTTGGCCGGTTTCGCATACTATGTTTTGGGCGAAGGTATTGAAAAGCGCGAAGATAATTTGGCAGATGAAGTTGCCAAGATGTTAGCATAAATTAAATCTAATAATTTATCTGTGGGCGGTCCCGACACCTTATGTACGTCTTGTACACTGTGGTATCGGGACCGTTCCACATCTAAATCATTATCTTTAATTTCTGATAATCGGTTAATAATTTATATAATGTAAAATAAATCCCGTAAATGCGGGATTTTTTTCGTTGATTTTTTATTTTTTGTTTGTTAATTATGGGTGTCCATCACAAGGAGTTTTTTATGGATATGTTCAAGGTTACAAGTGTTAAATATGAAGACGGCGATATATATCAAACAGTATTTTTGAATGGTAAAAAAGGCTATAATTGTCAAAAAAATATTTTTAGAACAAATGTGAAGTTTGAAAAAGGACATGCGTTCAAGGTTTATAAAACACGGTATGGATTAGATTATGCGTATTCATATAAGCTGGGCGGGAAACGTTATGTGGATTTGATGCAGGTGCCGACAAATATGTCAGGTGTGGAAAGTTTTTATGAAAAATTATGTATGGTGGATTCCATTTTGTTGAATAATGATATTTGTTCGGTATTGCATCGTCGTGGAATTAAACCAACATTTAACAAGATGAATAATTTGCGTTTATTCTTGTTTGAATTGCCCAAGGTACGTTAATTGTTAAGAATCCCCACGTGTTTGGGGATTTTTTTGTATAAATTTGTTTCGGGGGCTTGCGTGTTATGTTTTTGCGTGTTATGATTCCCCTTGGAAAAGGATTAGTTATGCAAAATGAATTGTTACAGGAATTAGCCGCACGTGGCTTTATTAATCAGACGTCGAATATTGATGGTTTGAATGATGCATTAAATTCGGGGAAGATTACTGCGTATTTGGGATCTGATCCAACGGCGGATTCGTTGCATGTTGGGCATTTGGTGCCGGTCATGATGATGCGTTGGCTGCAAAAATACGGTCATAAACCAATTACATTGGTTGGTGGTGCAACAGGGCGCATTGGTGATCCGTCCGGTCGTGATTCGGGGCGTCCAATGATGACAGAAGAAATATTGGCAAAGAATGTCGCAGGATTAAAGAAGTCTTTTTCGAAATTCTTTAAGTTTGGTGATGGTGCATCTGATGCCATTATGGTGGATAATTATGATTGGATGAAGAATTATAGTCATTTGGATTTTCTGCGTGATTTTGGAACTGATTTTACAGTGCCGCGTATGTTGTCAATGGATTCTGTGAAACGTCGTTTGGATAATGGGATGACGTTCCTTGAATTTAATTATATGACATTTCAGGCGGTGGATTTTCTGACCTTGTATCGTGAACATAATTGCATTTTACAGACCTGTGGTGCAGATCAATGGGGAAATGCAATTATGGGAATCGAACTGATTCGAAAAAAATTGGGTAAGGAAGCATTTGTTTTATCTACGTCCTTGATTACAGATGCAAATGGGAATAAAATTGGAAAGTCTGCGGGGAATGCGGTTTGGGTGAATGAAGATAAGACGTCCCCGTATGAATACTATCAATATTTTCGTAATATATCAGATGATTTAGTCGAAAAGTTTTTGAAAATATTTACAGAAATTCCATTAGATAAAATCGAGGAGCTTGCTGCATTGCAGGGGGCGGAGTTAAATCAGGCAAAGAAGATTTTGGCATTTGCGGCCACTGAAATTGCGCATGGAACGGACGCTGCGCGTAACGCGGAAGATGCATCTAATGCATTGTTTGGTGGTGGTGCCAATATGGAAAATGTTCCTTCTGCTGAAATCGAAATGGTTGCAGATATGCCAATATTAGATTTCTTGGTCGCAACAGGATTGTTCCAATCAAAGTCAGAGGCACGCCGTATGGTGGAGCAGGGCGGAATTCAAATTGATGGAAGTAAAATTTCTGATATCAAGCATGTTGTTGGTGTGGCTGATGAATTTATGGTTCAAAAAGGTAAAAAGACATTCTTGAAAGTAATTAAGAAATAATGAAGAATTTTATAGCCTTTCTTTCTTTGATTGCGTTGGTTGTAGGCCCTTGCTACGGGGGCAGCGAATTGTCCAAGATTAATGCCCAAATAAAACAGGCTGAACAGCAAAATAAAAAAATAGAACAGCAGGTAAAGACGTCAGAGCGTGATGTTGAAAAGACCAAGAAGCAGTTAGTCAAGGCCGCCGATAAGGTTAGTGATTTAGAAGAAAAACGCAGCGAAATGGCGAAGAAAATCGCCGAACTCGATGCGGAACGTGATAAAATTACGCGTGAAATGGAAAAAAATCATGGTCGTATCACAGATGCGGCATCTGGGATTTTGTTTGTTGCGTCGCACCCCAGTTTTGATGCAGAAAATATGCGTGATTATGTTTTGATGTCTGCAACACTGTCTGGAATGGCAGAAAATCTTGAATCAGAAATTCAAAATGCCCAGGAACAGGTTCAAGAAATTGAAAAAATCCGTGAAAAACGCGCTGTTGAAAAAGAGAAGTTAGATAGAACCGCAAAAAAGTACGCCAAGGAAAAAAATCAACTGGATAAATTGTTGCGTACACGTAGCGCCCAAAATGAAAAATTAAAAAATCAGCAAACCGTATTACAGAAAAAATTACGCGATTTGTCCGCACGCGCAAAAAATATTTCAGAATTATCCGCGGGTGTTGGCAGTTCGGAAATGTCGTCTGATGCACGTTTTTCTAGGCGAAAATTAAATTTGCCGGTGCGGGGACGTGTGGTTGTTCGTTTTGGCGAAAAAACCGCATTGGGGTTAAAGTCTGATGGATGGCGTGTTCGTACGCGTGGTGATGCGTTGGTGTTGGCGCCTGCAGATGGTGTTGTGAAATTTGCGGATAGTTTCCGTGGTTTTGGACGTGTTGTTATTTTGTCGCATAAAAATGGATATAATACGGTTATGACAAATCTTGGGAATGTAGATGTTGCCTTGGAACAAGAAGTGCTTGCAGGGGAACCAATTGGGCGAATGAATCCTGATAAGCCAGAAATGTATCTAGAGGTGCGACGTGGAAATAGTGCTGTTGATCCAGCGAAATTGTTTAATGAACAATAAAAAGCCCAAATGGGGGCTTTTTTATTTTGAAAATTGCAGTTCTATGTTTGTGAGTGCGGTAATTTGTTCCCGTATAAATGCGACTTTGTTTATATTGTTTTGTATGGTTTTTTTATTTGTTGAATTTGTACGTAAATCATCAGATGCTTTGATAAATCGTTTTAGGGCAATCAACATTATTCTGAATTTCATAATTTCACGTAATGATTGGTTCGTTATTGCGGGGATACGATAACGTTCATGATTGTGCATTTTATAATATGCTTCGTAAACTTGTTTAAATATTCCTAATTCGATTTGCAATGGTGCAAATATGTCGCGGTATATATAGTTATAGTTTGCTTCTGCGAAGTCAATAAAAGATATGGTGCTGGTTGTGTAATCGTACAAAACATTTCCTGGGTTTAAGTCGCAGTGCGACCATGCGCGTCTAGTTTCGTATTTGTATGTACCAACCATATCGCGAATACGTGCCATTGTTTGGATTTCGGCTTTTTTAAACCATTTGGACATTTTGTTTTCTATAAATAAATTAAGACGATTAAATTTGATTTCGTCTGAAATTTTATGGGTTTTGTAATCTTCAACCGGTTTTAATTCATTCATATCAACTAAAAATGCAGCGATACCATCAACAATTTCATATCTTTGACGTTGGGTTAATTTATTGAAAAGATCTGCAGTTAATGGTTCGCCATATGCCCTGTCTTCGAGTAATTGAAATTTATCGTCTTCGATAAAATGCATTTGTGGAATGTTATAACGTGGGTTGCCAACATTATATATTTCATCAAGTGCATTTTTTGTTTTGTGTTGTTTTGCCAACCATGCAATACGTGCTTCAGCCCCCAAGTTTTCTTTTGGGCGCTTTATAACATATTTATCAAAAATAGTTGCTTCGGTTTCGCGGCCGTGTGCACGAATTATTGGTTGTGTCATTATAGTACCTTGGATTTTTTTATTTGTGATATGATTTCGCGTTGTGTGCGCACCAAGCAAGATTCCATATATTCGTAATATTTTTTGATTTGCCCGTTTGCGCGATTGGCAATTGCCTTTCTGTAATCTTGTTTATCGCCGCGTTTATTGAAAACAATTGGGCGATATCCACCCTGGATTAATACCCAGTTCATAATTAATCTGGCGGTACGTTTGTTGAAATCGTCAAATGGTTGTAACGCGATTAATTCGTAATGAATATCAAATGCATTGTGTAATACATTTTTAGGGTTCGAATTAATTTTATACAGGATTTCATTTAAAAGGAATCCTATTTCATGTGGTGAAGGGGCATGTAATCTGCAACCGTCATTCAATGTGATTTCTAAAATTTTATTTGATGTTCGAAACATTGTTCCGATTATATTGGTATTTCTGCATAGCATTTGATGTATTCGTAAAATAGCAGCTGTGTCAATTGGTTCGTTTGGATTATTTACTATATAATCATATGTTGGGCCAATGTTGCTCATGTTATTAAAATCTAAATAAGGAAGCTGTTCCTTGGATGAAAGGTGAAACAAAATCCGTGGTTCTGAAAATGATATTTCATGACGTAACCAATTTATATTGTTAAGGCGTTTAACGCTATCTGCGCTGTAAAGCATAGCCGTTATGGTTTTACGGTTTGATTCTATAATTGGTTTAAGATTTTGCGTTTTTGTCATTTTTTATCCTATTATACACTACATAATATAGCCCATAAAATATATTTGTCAATATTTATTTAATAAAAATCGTATTGAATATTGTGTGAATTTGTTTTATGCTGAATGCCATAACGAAAGGATTTTGTACAATGTTGAAGAAAATTTTGATTTTAATGCTTTTATTTACCCCAATGGTTGCAGATGCGGCTGCCAAGAAGAAAAAGGAAGAGCCTGTGGTTCATTTAACAGATGAACAGATTTATCAAGAACTAAAAAAGCTTGCCATGGTTTTTGAGGTCGCGCGTGAGAATTTTGTAGAAGAAGCAGATGAAAAGAAAATGCTGGAAGCTGCTATGAATGGGATGTTGGGGGCATTGGATCCACATTCTTCGTATTTGTCTGCTGATGATTTCAAGGAGTTTAGTGATAAATCACATGGTGAATTTGGTGGTTTGGGAATTCAGATCACTAGTGATCGTGGTGCAGTTCGTGTGATTTCACCAATCGATGATACACCTGCTGACAAGGCTGGGATTAAGGCCGGTGATTATATTACTCATATTGATGGTGAGCAGGTGTTTGATTTGACATTGAATCAGGCTGTAAAGAAAATGAAAGGGCGTCCAGGGACCAAGGTTAAATTGACAATTCTTTCTGAAGATGGGGAATCAAAAACATTAACGCTGAAACGTGATATTATTAAGGTAAAATCTGTCAAATTCGAAGAAAAAATGATGGCCAGTGCCGATCCTGAAGATAAAGATGCGCCAAAAATAGGATATGTTCGAATTTCTGATTTTGGTGCAACGACCGCACGTGATTTAAAGGAGGCTCTTGAATCACTTGAAAAGAAAAAGGTTGTTGGATATGTTGTTGATGTTCGCAATAATCCAGGGGGCTATTTGACGGCTGCGATTGATGTTTCTGATGCGTTTTTGGATAGTGGTGAAATTGTTTCAACGCGTGGCAAGGAAAAAACAGATATTGAACGTGTGTATGCAAAACCTGGGGATATGGCGAATGGAAAACCGGTTGTTGTTTTGATAAATCATGGTTCTGCATCGGCATCAGAAATTGTTGCAGGTGCATTACAGGATAATGGGCGTGGTTTGGTTATGGGATCGCAGTCATTTGGTAAGGGTAGTGTTCAACAGCAAAAGCCGTTGGGTGATGGTACCGCGATTCATATAACAATTGCACGTTATTATACGCCATCGGGTCGTTCGATACAAAATGAAGGTATTACACCGGATGTAGAAGTTCTGCAGAGTAAGATAGAGGTTTTGGAAAAACGTGAAAGCACATATTCAGAGGCATCTTTCAAGAATTCTTTGAAGAACGAGCAAGCAAAGAAAAAGGCAGAAAAAAAGTCTGATGATGAAGAAAAAGAAGAATTGACAGACGAAGAAAAAGATGCGCGTGATTATCAATTGCAGCGCGCAATGGATATGGTTATCGCAATGGGAAAAATGCAGGAACGTGCAAATATAACCACAACAGATGTTACGGCGGTTGAAGAAAAGAAGCCTGATACAGACAAGAAATAATGTAATTGAACAGGGGGCGATTTGTCCCCTGTTTTTTAGGTTTTAAATTTTTTATTTTTTTCTGTTTACAATGTGAAAAAATTAATATAAAATGAACGCGCATGTCGAACGCCACAGGTTGAAAGACCGGCGGGATATAGTTTAGGATGGTTGGCAGAGCGGTCGAATGCGGCGGTCTTGAAAACCGTTGTGGGGGCAACTCCACCGGGGGTTCGAATCCCTCACCATCCGCCAGGAATAATTAAACGCCTATAACGGGCGTTTTTTTGTTGTGCCAGTGTGGCGCAAATGTGGGGGTAATACGTTACCATACAAAAATCAATAAAAACACCCCTGAATGGGGTGGGTATGTGATTATCGTTTGCGTCCGGTTAATATACCGTTTTCGCCGATAATCCAATCACATATTTTCCATCTTAGGCATAGGTTTGAATTGATAAAGCCGGTTTCACAATTCAGAAATTTTTTTAATTTTTCTTCTGGAACAGATGTGTATGTTTTATATTTAGATATAAATTGGTCCGAAAAATCTTTTATCTGTTGGGTTTTAATGGGTAATTCGTCTTCCTTGGTAATTTGAATAAGACGTGAACCATAGTGAATCATGTGTTGTGAGTCATGTCCCATTATGCGATAGCCGGGTGTACCCTGAATTGCAAGCGCACTGCCGCAACTTAATGCGTTTGATAAAACGGTTGTGCGAATAATTGCACCACGCATTTTTGCGATGTTTAACAGGGTTGATAGGCTGTTTAATACGGATATTTCGCCGCCATGTGAATTAATAAATATGTCTAATACAGGTCGTTCTGGGTCGTCGATATCGTATGGTGATACGATTTTTGTTGATGCCTGATAGATTGGTTTTTGTTGCATGGATAAAATAAGGTTGCTTAATTCACCGATTAATTCATTCATTTCCTTGCTGTCAAAACGACCGAGAATATATACCTGATTGTTAATAATATAACTGCTAGAGTGGCTACAATTAATAGTTGCAGATCCTGCCATATTTTTGCTCCTAATTTTTATTTGTTTATTATGTAGCACATAAAATCTTATTTGTCAACAAAAAGATATGATTATAATTCTTGCCTTTGTTGGGTATTGGGGGTATTATTTATCTGATAATTTTTAAGGTAAAGGAAGTGTTATATGTCAAAGTTAATTGTTGATGGAAACTGGGCTGCGGCTGATGTTGCATACAGATGTGTTGATTTTGCCGCAATTTATCCAATAACCCCAAGCAGTACAATGGGGGAATTGACTGATGAATGGTCTTTTCAGCACAAGAAAAATATTTGGGGCGCAATTCCACAAATTATTGAAATGCAGTCAGAGGCAGGTGCCGCAGGTGCAATGCATGGTGCGTTGCAGATGGGCAGTTTGGCTACCACGTTTATCGCTTCCCAAGGCCTGCTGTTGATGATACCGAATATGTATAAAATTGCTGGTGAACAAACACCGTTTGTTATGCATGTGGCTGCGCGTGCGCTGGCAACACACGCGTTATCAATTTTTGGCGATCATAGTGATGTTATGTCCGTACGTTCAACGGGATTTGCGATGCTGTCGTCCCATAATGTGCAACAAGCACATGATATGGCAGCTATTGCACATGCCGCAACGTTGCGTAGTCGTGTCCCGTTTCTGCATTTCTTTGATGGATTTCGTACCAGCCATGAAGAATCACGTCTGATGCGTATCGAAGATGATGTTTTGCGCGAATTAATTCCTGAAAAACTTGTATTGGAAAACAGGGCGCGTGGTATGACACCAGATATGCCAACAATTCGTGGAACCGCACAGAATCCTGATGTTTATTTCCAAGGACGTGAAGCGGCAAATCCGTTATATGAAAATACACCACAAATTGTTCAGGAAGTTATGGATAATTTTGCAGAACTGACAGGTCGAAAGTATGGTTTAGTTGACTATGTAGGTGATGAAAATGCAGAAAATGTTATTGTCGCAATGGGTAGTGCTGTTGATACAATTGAAGAAACGTTGCCACATTTGCCAAGTGGTTTGGGTTTGGTGAAGATTCATTTGTATCGTCCTTTTCCGATTGAAGCGTTCCGGAACATATTGCCGGCAACTGTTAAACGTATTGCCGTTTTAGATAGAACCAAGGAGCCGGGTAGTATCGGCGAACCATTATACCAAGATGTTAAATCTGTGGTTGGAAATGATGTTGCGGTGTTTGGTGGTCGATATGGTTTGGGGTCCAAAGAATTTAAACCTAGGGATGTCAAGGCGATTTATGAAAACTTGATGCAGGGGACGATTCATCATAACTTTACGGTTGGTATTGATGATGATTTGATGGGGTTGTCGTTGAAAACAGATCCTGCGTTTGCCGTCGAAGATCCCAATTTTAAAACGGCTATTTTGTATGGAATTGGTAGTGATGGTACCGTTGGTGCGGTTAAAAATATTGTAAAAATTGTTGGGGAAAATTCTGAACTATATCCCCAATCGTATGCCGTATATGATTCCAAGAAATCAGGTGGGTTGACAGCATCGCATATTCGTTTTTCTGATGCGCCAATCAAAAGTCAATATTTGGTAGAGGTTGCAGATTTTATCAGTGTTTCTAATTTTATGATTGCGCAACGTTTTGATGTGTTCAAGGGATTGCGTGCTGGTGGTACTGTGATGATTAATACATCGCTGGCACCTGATGTCGCATTTGCAAATTTGCCACGTGATACCCAAGAACATCTTATCAGAATTCGTGCAAATGTTTATTTCTTGGATGCAAATCGGGCTGCTGCTGAATTGGGGTTGGGGAATCGAATTAATACATTTATAATGTTAAATTTCTTTAATTTAACTAATGTTATTAATCCGATGGATGCAGCAAAAAGCGCCAAGGTTGCGATTGAGAAAACTTATAAGAAGAAGGGGATGGATGTTGTTCAGGCTAACTGGGCGGCGGTGGACAAGGCGGCGCAATATTTGCAGAAATATCAAGTCCCATCATCAATTTCTAATTTTGCACCAGATTTTATACCTGCAATGACGTTGGATGCCCCTGCGGAGATTGCAGGGACATTGGGTGAAATTGCAGCGCAGCGCGGTGATGCGATTCCTGTATCACGTTTCAAAGTTGATGGTCAGTTTGGGGCAGGGCAATATCCCGTTGGTACGTCAAAATATGAAAAACGTGCAATTTCTGATAAGGTGGCGACGGTTGATTTGGAAAAATGTATTCAATGCGGAAAATGTTCAATGTTGTGTCCGCATGCCGTTATTCGTATCAAGGCCTTGACAGAAGAACAGGCAGAACAGGCGCGCGCCAAAGGTGTTAAGGTTGTCCCAATGAAAACGCCTGAATTGGGGCCAAATATGTATTTTACACTGAATATTTCGCCCGCTGATTGTACGGGGTGTAATGTTTGTGTGAAAAATTGTCCGGTTGGCGCGTTATCTATGGTGCCTGCGCGTGATGTTATGGCTGATAATCAGGCTGCGTTTAATGCGGCTGAAAAATTGCCGGATATTGATCGTGAAAAGTTAAATTTGAATATTCCAAAGCATGTGGAATTGTTGCCACATTATTTTGAGTTCCCGGGGGCGTGTGCGGGCTGTGGTGAAACACCGTATGTAAAGCTGTTGGCACACCTGTTCGGGGATAGAATGGTTGTTGCAAATGCAACAGGTTGTTCATCAATTTATGGCGCAAATTTGCCAACAACGCCATGGACCAAGGATAAGTTAGGACGTGGTCCTGCATGGTCTAATTCATTATTCGAAGATAACGCAGAATACGGTTTGGGGATGCGTTTGGCATTAAATCAAAAGCGTGATAATTTAAAGGCCTTGTTGTTTGAATTGGGTATTGATAATGTAGAGGATATATTTGATGAAAACAAACCTGAAAAACAACGTTTGATTGAGCAGGATTTGCGTGCCCAGTTGGCAAAAATTGATGGACCACGTGCAAGATTAGCTGAAAGTTTGGTTGGTGAAATTGTCAATAAGTCAGTCTGGATTATCGGTGGTGATGGTTGGGCATATGACATTGGATATGGGGGTGTTGACCATATATTACATAGTGGAGAAAATGTTAATATCTTGGTTCTTGATACCGAAGGTTATTCAAATACCGGTGGTCAGCAATCTAAATCCACACCATTTGGTGCAAGTATGAAATTTGCGATTGGTGGCAAGAACAATGCAAAGAAAGATTTAGGTATGATTGCGATGATGTCAGGGGCATATGTTGCTCAAATTGCAATGGGTGCAAATCAGGCACAGGCAATCCGCGCATTTCGCGAGGCGGAATCATTTAACGGGCCGTCAATTATATTAGCGTATGCACCATGTATCGCGCATGGTTTTGCATTGCAAAATGGCGCAGAACATCAGATGCAGATGGTAAAAACAGGTTCCTGGCCGTTGTTCCGTTTTGATCCGCGATTGATTGCAGATGGTCATAATCCGTTGACAATGGATTCAAGTGTTGATAGTCCGATGCCGTTGGAAGATTTCTTGAAGACGGAAAGTCGTTTCGCCGCGGCACGTGCAGTGAATCCGCAATTTAATAAATTGGTCGATTTGGCCAAGGCAAACAATGCGTATAAAAGTGAACTGAAAAAGCATATTGCACAGTTTGCGATGTTGAATAAACCAATCGTCAAAGAAAATGGGGAGGGGTAATATGAAAAAATTAATGTTTTTTGCCGTAATATTATTGGCGTCTTGTACATTTCAGACCAAGCATCGTGGTTATGTTTTTCCGTCTGATTTGGTGGGGCAGGTTGAAAATATAAAAACAACTGCGCAATTGATGGAAAAAATAGGGGCACCCCAAGTGAAAACTATTTACGGGGACGAGGTTTGGATTTATCACGGTACAGAGGAAAATTATCGTGGCCCGTTGGCACCAACATTTACCGACGAAACCGTTCTGTTGGTGTGGGTCAAGGGGAATCGCGTTATAAAAACACAGATTTTGCATGATGCCGATTTGCCGGATGTGAAGGTGGCTGAAGGGGAAACCAAGATTCCAGCGGCAATTGAATTAAATGCAATCGAAGAATTGTTTAATAATATTGGGCGATTTAGTCCGGCGGGCCTTGGGCAATAAAAAGAAGACCGTCCAATTTGGACGGTTTTTTATGGTTTTTGATAAAAAATATGTTAAAATTACCCATGTAACAGGCATATATATGTCTTGTTCAATGTGGATTTAACCTAACTTGTCCCACATCTAAGCGGACTAAATAAGGGGTTTTATTATGAAAAAGAATGTCTTGGTATATCGTGTCGTTGCGCAATCGCGTGATGACGAAACAATCAATTTATTATTTAAAAATATTGATTTAATCATTCAAAACGAAGAAGTGGTTTTTAATAGCCCCGGTTTTTATTCCATTAAAATATCTGGTGTATCTGTCGAAGGCTTATATGTCGGACGCTTTCAAATTCGTTTGGGTGATATGATAAAATTATGGAAACAGAGTCATTTTTGGAAAGATGGGGGGCGATACTATTTCCATGCAGGTGGTTCGCCGTTAAGTGGCGTGTGCTTTAAATCCTATTGGGATTCAAATACAAAAAAAATAGTGTTGAGTGAACGTACAAATGGAATGTCCGATATGTTTAAGTCGGTTGTGGCTGTGTCTGATGAACGGTTTACAAAACCTGATGCAGATGCGTATAAACGGGTTTGTGCGTTGATAAGTCATATCTTAAAACAGAAAACAAAATAAATGACAGATGTGTTTTGGACTAAGTTTGGTGCCACATAAAAAAAATCCCCGAACGGGGATTTTTTACTTTTAAAAATATTAAAATTAATGTACAATAGTTTATTATGAGGAAGGGCATATTATTTTCTTTGTTATTTGGTGCAATGTTTTTTAATAGCGTTGCTGTTGCGGCTGATTCGTGTGGCGCGGGGTATGTGTTGGTCGAAACACGTAAAAAAATTGATGGAATTCCGACTGCAGAATGTCAAAAATTATGGTGTCGTGATTTAGAAAATGGAAAACTGATGGGCAGTGGTGATAAACCAAATGCTGGATATCAGTCAACAAGTTATTCTTCTGAATTATGTGATGCTGATGGGAATTGTGTTGAATGTTGGGGTGCACGCAAATGGTGTGCGGGTGATGTGGCAGGCGTCTGGAACCCAGAATATGGTGCATATACGCGTGGTGCCGATAATTCAACATTTCAATCATATCAGAAATCTTCATGCTTTACATGGCGATTGGAGAAGGCGGACTGTCCCGCAGGAGAAACGGCAATATTAAAAGAAGGAAAATGGGTTTGTGCAGTTCCTGGCAATACGGCAGAGGCTTCGCGTGCATCCGCTGTTCGTCGAACTGGTACGATGCGACGTATAAAATAGTGCGTTTTTTATCCTGCAATAAAAAATTGTGGGATTTTTTTTGCCAATAATTTGTTTTTTTGCTTTTTTTGTGATATAATCGCCTGTAATGAGAGAATGGCAACCGTAAAAAGGTAGTATTTATGCCAAGTAAAAAAATGGATTTTAAAGCTGGACAATATGTCGTATATCCAACGCAGGGTGTTGGAAAGTTGTTGCGTATAGAAGAACAAACAATCGCAGGACAAAAAGTTAAATTGTTGGTTATAGATTTTGAGCGTAACCATATGACGTTGCGTGTTCCAATTGAACGTGCAGAAATTTCTGGATTGCGGCCATTGACGTCCGCAAAAAAAATGGACGAAGCAATTGCCAGTGCCAAAGGTAAAGCTGGTGCAAAGCGCATGATTTGGGCGCGTCGTGCTGCGCAGTATGAAGAAAATATTAATTCAGGTGATCCGATGAAGTTGGCAGAGGTGGTGCGCGATTTGCAGCGTCGTAGTGCTGCTGATACAATGACGTTTTCTGCGCGTCAGTTATATTTGCGCGCATTGGAACGTATGGCCCAGGAATTTGCAGTCTTGCATAAAATAGATTTAGATACAGCATCTGATAAAATTGAAGATATTTTGGGTGTACCAAAAGAAATAGATTTAAATGCAATTGAATCTGATGAAGAAGAAATTGTCGAAGAAGAATCTTAGTAATAAAGAAAATCCCCCATTTGGGGGATTGTTTAATTCGTTTCAACAACAACCATTGCAGCGCAATAATCGTCTTGATCGGTTATAGACAGGTGTACGCGTGCGTTATCGCCTGCGATGTCTTTTAATGCTGTACGGGCACCACCTGCAATCAATAATTCTGGGCGTCCGACATCGTTATGTATAACAGATACATCAGAAAAAGAAATGTCATCGCCGAATCCTGTGCCAATGGCCTTTAGAAAGGCTTCGCGCGCGGCCCAGAAATTTGCCAAATGACGTTCTGAATTTGCGTTATCGTTATCCGCATATTCCAATTCTTTCTTTGTGAAAATGCGCTGTTTTTTAAATGCAGACCAGTCAAGGAAACGGCCGCATTCAACCAAGTCAATTCCAATCCCGATAATCACTGGTTTTTTCTCCCTATTTGATGTTGGTGATATCGGCATACTAGTCATATTTTTGCGATTCGTGCAAGCATAAAATATGGGAAAAAAATAATCGCCCAATTTCGGGCGATTTTATTTTACTTATCAGACATTTTTTTATCACAGTTTGCTTTTTTGTCGCAGCCATAATCGTGTGCTTTTTCACAGTTTTTACATTTGCCATGTTTGTTTTCAGATTTTGACATTTTTGTTTCCTTTGTTTAATTGTTAATAAAATGTTGTCCGGACATATAAATGATACTATGGGTCAGAACAGCTTAACAATACGTGTGTTTTCCCAATTTTATGTGTACGAAATACGAACTGACGTACCCACTGATAAAAATAAAAACGGGAATAAATCCCGTTTTAATTTTTATGGTCGGGGTGACAAGATTCCCTCGGCATGGTTTATGCCTGCGGGGCATTCCTGACGATTTTGCTGTACTACGTTTGCAAAATCTAGTCATTGTCGAACTTGGTACACATTTTATGTGTACGAAATACGAACTGACGTACCCACTGATAAAAACAAAAACGGGAATAAATCCCGTTTTAATTTTTATGGTCGGGGTGACAAGATTCGAACTTGCGACCCCTTGCACCCCATGCAAGTACTCTACCAGGCTGAGCTACACCCCGACAATTAGGACAATGATATAATTAACAGATAAAAATTACAAATATTTTTTATGATTTTTATTTGTTTTGCAGTATTTCTGTATGACAGTTTTGTTTTATCGCGTCTGCAATATGGAATTCGCGTGCGTATTGCCGCGCTGATGGTACTGCACAGGGATCGCAATCGCGCCGTAATTGTCCAATTCGACATGTGTATGCGACGTCCTGACATATGCCATATATGTGTGTTTTTATTGGTTCGTTCAGATAATCCATCGCGATTTTCCAATACTTATTTGGTACCATTTTTGGGTCGTATGCCCACATGCGCTCAACTGTGTTTATTGTGCGTTGAATGCATGGGGTTTGACGGATATGATCCGTTGTTATGTTGTTTGTGGTGTTTTTGTTTGTGTTATGTATCATGACCCATGCGATTATCCCAATACATATAATTGCCGATAAAAATAGCAAGATATAATGGGCAATGGTAAAAGAATTTGTATTTGTTTTAAATTTCTTTGGCATTTATTAGGACCTTTTTTTGATTTTATCATTTTGTGGGATGTGGTTGCTATTGGTGTTTATTCCCAGAAAATATTGCAAAGTGGATTCTTTTTAGTTATAATAGCGCAGTATTTAAGCCGAAGGGGGTTGCCATGTTCGTAACAGAAAAATTAAAGACTTTTTCCTGGATAAATGTCGGCAATCCGGACCACGAAGATTTTGAAAAACTGCAGATTGAATATAAAATTGACGAAGATACAATTTCTGATATTTTAGATCCAGATGAACAACCAAGATTGGAAGTAGAAGATGATTATAAGGTTATAATCGTTCGTTTCCCAATTATAAATCGTGAATCTGATACACTGTGGCATACGGAACCGTTGTCCATCATTATGTCTGCGAATCGGGTTATTACTGTGTGTCGTAAACGCTGTGATTTGTTGGATAGAATTAAAAAAATTGAAAAAACATCACGTGAAGAATTTATTTTAAATATTATTTATTATATTGCGGAATCATATCTGCGTATGTTAAAGGAATTAAATAAACGTGTGTTGGCTTCAAAACGTGTATTACAGGAACGTATTCGCAAAAAAGAATTAATGGATTTATTAGAAGTTGAAAACAGTTATACCTTGTATATGGCTGGGATTAAGGGGAATGTCGCTGTGCTGGATAAACTTGAAAAAATGCGTGGTTTTGTAAAATCTGATGACGCCCAGGAATTGGCCGAAGATGCGCGTATTGAATTGTCCCAGGCGACAGAGGTTGTTACATCGTATAGCAAAATGCTGAAATCAATTAAGGAAACATTTGAAAGCATTATTAATATGGATTCGAATACAAATATTAATAGATTGACAATGTGGAATATTATTTTGGTTGTACCGACAGTGATTGTTGGATATTACGGAATGAATATAGATTTGCCTTTTGCGGAACATCCACAGACTGCGACAATGATATTTGTATTTATAATGGTGTTGCTGTTGGGTTTTGCGCTGTTTGGGTTGATACGCCGCAGAATTATTTGAAAAAAACGCCAATTGGCGTTTTTTTTTGGGTTTAAAATATTTTTATTTTTTCAATTGCTTTCTTTATTTGTGATGTTTGTTCTGATGTAAATCGACCTAATACCCAATCCGATGGTGATACATGTAATTCAAAATCACGTGGATGTGAAATGCCAATTCTGATACGGCGGTATTCACGACCAATGTTCGCATCAATAGATTTTATTCCATTGTGGCCCGCACTGCCACCGCCAATTTTTTCACGGCAATCACCAACCGAAATATCCATGTCATCATGGATTACAATTACGTTTTCCAATGGTATTTTATAAAATGTCATTAATGCTAATACCGCAATACCACTGTTATTCATGAATGTTTGTGGTTTTGCAAATATAATGCGATGGCCATCAATGTCCATGCGTGTCGTTAGTGCGTTTTTTTCAGATTTCCATGTTGCGTCATCGCCCACAATACTGTCCAGTGCCATAAAGCCAACGTTATGACGTGTGTTTCGGTATTCGTCCCCTGGGTTGCCCAGACCAACGATTAAAAACGGTTTATTTTCTTGCATATACGATACCCTTTTTTTATTATAATACCACAGAAAGGAGAAAACATGAAAATAAAATCGCTTGGGATGTTGACGGTTGCCACATTGTTGGTATCGGGTATGAATGCAAACGCAAATGCGTTATTTGATATTTATGCTGGTGGTACATATGGATATGGCGGTTATTCCTTGTTTATGGATGATGATGAAAAATCTAATTCGTCTTTACAATCATATGGCGCCGTTTTGGGTATGGATATCCCATTCGTTAGGCTTGAATTAGAATACAACTATGTTGATGCAGATGAAATGACCTTGAATTTGGGATTAGTAAATGCGTATTTCAAGTTGCCGGTGCCTGTTGTAAAACCGTATATAGGTGCAGGTATTGGTATGACATTTGACAGTAGATATAAACCTGAAAATATGGCGCGTATTGATATAGAAGACGATACAATCGCATATCAGGGAATGTTGGGTGTAACCTTGGATTTGCCGGTTGTACCATTTAATATTGATATAGAAGGGCGTGTATTGGTTGTACCGGAATTATATAAAATCGGAAATGAAAATATTGATTTATTTCAATACGAAGGGCGCGCAAAGTTGCGATTCGTTTTTTAACAATGGAATCGGGGGCGATACGCCCCCTGATTTAACAAGAGTAGGATAAAAATCACATGCTGACATTGATTGATGGTAATTCGTTATTATTTCGTGCCTATTATGGGGTGCATAGTCGTTTGACGAGAAAGGATGGAACACCGACAGGGGCAGTGTATGGTTTTATCAATATGATTTTGCCAATATTGGCTGCAGCAAAACCTGGCGATTCGTTTGTGTGTGTGTTTGATGCGTCGCGTATCACATTTCGTCAGGATATTTATCCGGAATATAAAATGAACCGTTCAGAAACACCTGCTGATTTAATTAGTCAGGGGTATTTAGTACGTGAAGGTTTGTCCGCGATGGGGATTCCAGTGTTGTGTGTTCCGGGTGTCGAGGCTGATGATGTAATCGCAACGATTGCAGGGGAAAATTGTAATTCTGTGGATGCAACACGTATTATAACCAGTGATAAAGATTTGATGCAGTTGGTGTCTGATTGTGTGTTTTTATATGATGGTATGAAACAGCGTGAAATTCGGATTCCACAGGTCGTCGAAAAATTTGGTGTAAAACCAAATCAGGTTATAGATGTTCAGGCATTGATGGGCGATACGTCTGATAATGTGCCGGGGGTCCCTGGGATTGGACCTAAAAAGGCGGCAGAATTAATCAATCAATTTGGGTCATTGGATAATTTGTACAATAATCTTGGCGATGTAAAAAATGAAAGAATTCGGGGATTGTTGCGCGATAATCGCGAAAAAGCATATGTTTCGAAGAAGCTTGTTACCTTGAAATCAGATGTTGATTTATCGGGGTTGAAAATTAATTCTTTTGTGTTTAATACGGCTGCGGCAATTGAATTTGTGCGTGAAAAACTTGAAAGTCAGTCTATTATTACAAAAATAGAACGTTTATTCCCGAAAAATGTCCCAGCAACAGGTGATATGGTATTTGAGTTTCCAAATAATGCGTGTGAAATGCCGGTGGCAATATGTAGCGATACGCCATCTGAAAATAAGCAAAGGGTTATTAGTTATAAGGTTGTTACAACGGTTGAAGAACTGGATGATTTTTTATCAAATGTTCGGAATGTTATCGCAATTGATACAGAAACCACAGGTTTAAATTTAATTGTTGATAAAGTTGTCGGTATATCCTTGTCTGTGAATGATAATGCGGGGGTGTATGTGCCAATCAGACATCGTTCGGGTGTGGCTGATTTGTTTGTGGGGGATAATATTGCGCCGAATCAATTGGATATAGGTACGGTTTATAAAAAATTATGGCCAATATTGGTTAATCCAAATATTTTGAAAATAGGACATAATTTAAAATACGATTTTCATATTTTGGAAAATGAAGGGTGGGATACAGATAAGATTTGGCCCTATGATGATACGATGTTGTTGTCGTATATATTGTATGGCACAACGCATGGGCATGGCCTTGATGAATTAGCATTGAAATATTTGGGACATAAAAACATAGCCTTTTCATCGTTGTTTCCGCCAAAAACGCGTGATGTTGATATGCGGTTTGATGAATTGGCAATCGATGTTGTCGCCCCTTATGCTGTTGAAGATACGGCGATTTGTTTTGCGTTGTATGATTATATGCATCCTAAATTGATGGCAAATGAGACGTTATATAAATTATATAAAGAATGTGATTTGCCGTTGATGCCGATACTGATGCATATGGAAAGAACGGGGGTGTTGGTTGATAAGGGGCGTTTAAAACAATTATCGACGGTTTTTCATGAAAAAATGCAGACTGTGGGGCGGGAAATTTGGGGGCTTGCCACGCATGAATTTAATATCGCAAGTCCAAAGCAGTTGGCGACAGTTTTGTTTGATGAACTGAATTTGCCGGCTAATAAAAAGCGTTCCACAGATGCGGATAGTTTGAATGATTTGATTGATGTCCATCCAATTATTGAAAAGATATTGAATTGGCGTTCTTTATCAAAGTTGGCGGGCACATACGCAGATGCGTTGCCGCACCAAATTGCATCAGATGGTCGTATTCATACCACTTATTTGCAGACTAGTACAAATACTGGGCGTTTATCAAGTCGTGAGCCTAATTTGCAAAATATCCCGATAAAAACGGATTTAGGCGAAGAAATTAGAAAATGTTTTGTCGCACGTGATGGTTATAAATTGATATCTGTGGATTATTCTCAGATTCAATTGCGTCTGTTGGCAGATATTGCAAATGTCAAAGTGTTCAAGGATACGTTTATCAAAAATGAAGACATTCATGAACAGACAGCACGAAAGATATTTGATATTCCATTGACTGAATCTGTGCCGCGTGATGCACGACGTGCCGCTAAAACAGTAAACTTTTCAATTATATATGGAATATCTTCATTTGGCTTGGCATCCCAATTGGGGGTAAACAGGGCGGATGCGCAGTCGATTATAAATTCATATATGGCAGGGTTGCCGGAAATTCGTGAATACATTGAAAATACAAAGAAATTTGTAATGGAAAATTCATATGTTTTGACGCCGTGGGGACGTCGCATAGAATTTCCTGATGTTCGTAATCCGCGTGGCCGTGCATATGCAATGCGTGCCGCAGTAAATGCGCCCATTCAAGGGTTCGAGGCGGATCTGATGCGTCGCGCAATGGTTGAAATTGACGCAAATATCGTTCGACCAAATTCCGATAAAATTTGTATGATTATGCAGGTTCATGATGAAATAATTTTTGAATGTAAATCTGAATTTGCAGAAATTTTCGCAGAAAAAATAAAGCTTGCGATGGAAAATATAACAAAACTATCAGTTCCGTTGGTTGCAGAATATGTAATTGATACGCGTTGGGGAAAGTAGTAATTGATAAATCTTGGTGCGACTAGGGGGAATCGAACCCCCACAGGTTACCCTACAGCATCCTTAGTGCTGCGCGTCTACCAATTCCGCCATAGTCGCATGTCGAATTTTTCTTATTCTTGCAATTTGGGATTTGTTTTTCAACCTTTTTTATGATATTATTGATATAAAATTAAAGGAAGTTTTTTATGAAGAAAATAACAAAAGTATTAGCGAATTTTTCATTGTTTTTTGTAACGCCTTTTGTTGCGGATGCGGCGGGTACGTATTATACAGGTAATTATCAGTCGCCTCAGGCAAGGTATTCACAGCAATCGTATGCCCAACGTACACGTACGACTAATTATTCTGGTAATTATTCTAGTCAGGGGGTAAGTGCGTATAATCAGAATCAGTATGCTAATTCTGGGTATGATACAACGAATCGGGTTGGGCAACAGAATAATAATATACAGCCTGTAAAACAGCAATCTGTAAAGCCACAATCTGGGCGGCAGGGATTTTATTTGGACGCAGGGATTTCACGTCAGATGGCGATGTGGCAGTTTGAAATGAAAAATGCTGGTTCAATTTTGCATTATGATAATATTGACTGGAGTGTGTTGGATGTTAATGCGGGTTATGTATTTAATGCAGGAAATACCCCGATGCAAATTACAGCGGGATTTGAATATGGGGTACAGGCGACGGAATCGACCATGGTGGATGATGATATTACAAATGGTGGTTTTTTGGTCGTCGATTGGAATGAATGTCTTGAATATGATGACGGGGGTAATTGTATTAAGTCACAGTTGCTCGGTAATCAGGTAGGGCACGCGATGTCAATTGGTACCGCCAAGGATGGTTCGATGTTTGGTGTAAATGGTGCGTTTGGTTTAACTGACTTTTTTAAATGGGGGAGGGCAAAGATTACGCCGTCGATTGGGTGGCGTTATTTCAAATATAGTCTTGAAACGCATGCGAACCATGGATTGTCTATTGATACATATGATGGGGTTGGCGGGTGTGTTTCGATAGATGGCGAATTGGAGTGTGATCCATTGCTGATTTTTTATAATGTTAATGATAAGAATGAAGTAGTTGATGAAAGTATTGCTGTTCGTGTTGATACAAATGGCAACGGTTTGATTGATTTTAATGATGATATTCAGATTCCAAATGGATATAAATACGTTGCTGTGGGGAATTCAGTTTACTTTACTCAGGATGCTATTAGTCATAAGTATGATGTTGAATGGTCGGGGCCATATTTTGCGTTGGATATGTTGTATGATATTAATCAAAATAACAAGGTAAATGCACGTATAGAATTGGGTTTGCCATCATATACTGCAACCGGTGATCAACCATATCGTTTTGATTGGGCGCATCCAAAATCGGTTGAGGATAAGGCAGGAATAGGTGATGCAGTTCATCTTGGTTTGGGGGCGACTTGGTCCACTGCAATTACAGATTCTGTTGCGTTTTCAATTGGTCTAACGTATGATTATTATACCGTTTCTGGTGCAGATGCTAAAACGTATTTTAATGAAGATTATTATATGGGGATTTATAATGAATTGTTGGCATTGTATCAGGCCGATGGTTTGGATGAACAATATATGATTGAAAATGATGCGATTGCACAAAATATTCTTCTGCTGAAGCAGGATTGTCCTGGTTGGGTTTGTTCTGAGGATGGGGAAATAGAATCCTTCTATAAATCATTGGGGATACGTGTTGGTATAAATGCAAAGTTTTAATAAATGTTAAGAAAAATACAGGTGTTTTTTACTGTTTTGCTGATGTCGGTGTGCGCGCCGACATTTGCTGCAAATTTGTCGGGTGTCGCGTTGGTCAGCATTACAAGTGATACTGCTGCAAACGCGAAGAGTATTGCTTTTGATGAGGCGAGACGTCAAATTATTTCAGATTCATTGCGGCAATATGCAGACGTTGCGACCTTGATCGATGCACTTAAGAATGCAAAAAATACGGATTTGGCTGTTTTGGTTTCACAATCAAGTATTTCTGGTGAAAAAACATCTGATACAATGTATGCTGCAACGATTTCGATGACCTTGGATTCCAATGCGGTACAGAATTGGTTGGATGTAAATGGGGTAAAAAATTGGTTGCCTGATGATAGTGTTGTGGATGTTTTTGTTGTGATGGTCGATATGAAAAATCCATTGATAGATTGGATTCAGTTGAATCAGATTGCGCGTAATATGGATTTGGATTTAGGAACAAAGTATTTTGTTGGAAATACGGTGCATTTGAATTTGCCTAAATCAAAACGCGGTGCGTTTACCATTGCGTTGCGTGATGCGGGATGGCGTTATGCAGATAATGATGGGATTTTAAAAATCTGGAAATAGTTTTTTTTATCCTTGAATTAATTTTTTGTAAGGGGAAAAAAGGGGGTTGGTTTTGAAACGGTTATTTTGTTTTTTATTATTTTCATTGATGGCTGTTGCTGCACATGCAGGGGAAGATAAATCAGGAACATTGAAGTTGGATGTTCGTCGTATTGGGCTTGAATGGTCCAAAACAGATGTTCAGCATTCTGCAGAGTATCAAGATTCACCGGTTTCTGCGTTAAAGGCGGATAGTCAGGATTTTATCAAAGGGGTCTTTGATACTGCATTGTTATATGATAAGAATCGTTTTGAATGGGAAAATTCCTTGTTTATGGAATATGGTGAAACCAAGTTGAAGCCGTATAATAAATCTGCAACGGTCAGTGAAAATGCTGATGATATTATATTATCGAGTAATTTGTCTTATGCGTGTTGGGAAACGTCAGGGTTTAAGTTTGGTCCAACGATTCGTGCCGCGTATGATACGGAATTTGTTGCAAATGGGGGGGCGCCAAGACAGAATCTTGTTCGTGGAAATGCAGGTATTTCATTGTTTGATAATGCAGTTATAAAAACCTTGTATTTGACGGGTGTATATGAATATGATTTTACATATTCAAATGAAAAAATCAGCAAAGTGGCGGCAGAAATTGGTTGGCGTTTGGAATACGCAATTCGCGAAGGGGTAAAATTATCAACAAATGGTTATTATCGTGAATATCTGGGCTATTCGGGGTATGTTGCAACTGATTTGGAACGTGATTTTAGCGCGGTTGTTCGTTTTGATACAAATTTATGGGGTGATTTAACAATGGGGCCATATGTTCAGTATCGCTTGGCACGTGCGCGTGGTGTGGATGTTTATGGCAGTAATTTTATTATGGGTATTTCGTTTAATTATATTTCATCATTTGGATTGATGTAAGGTTTGGTTTGTTAAAAAATCCCCCGTTTGGGGGATTTTTTATAATGATTTTACAAATGTATCTGCAAATTTTTTTAATTCCAATGCGTTTCTAAATGGGTTAAAAACCATCGCATTGTTTGCTTTTTGTGGTTTTGCGTTTAAACCATTTTCTGCGATACTGCATACACCTGAAAAAGAGCATTTGCCATTTACAGAATATTTGCAACCTTGACATAATGACATAATAAATCCTTTTATTTTTTTATTTACCGCGGGCAATATTAGCACGTATTAATCATTTGTCAACATGTTTCTTTTCCTATAGTTGATGAAAAATCAAATGGATTATACGTTTTTGTATTTGCGATAATTGATTTTGCCTGGAAACGAAAATAAGTTTTATTTTGGTTGGATGTGTGGTATAATTAACACGTTGCAATTAATTCTTTGCGACAGGGGTGTGAGAACCCTTTCATAGACGTCCAAATAAGACAATGGATA
>JAFYXQ010000011.1 GCA_017546085.1 Alphaproteobacteria bacterium
AAATATCCCCCCGACGCAAGCATAGAAAAAACAACTTGATTTTATACACAAAAACTAATATTATTGACAAAAACCAAAACAAGGAAAAAGAACACATGGCAAAAGATGACGTTATTGTATTCAGCGGCACAGTCGAAGACAAATTACCAAACACAATGTTTCGTGTAAAATTGGAAAATGGGCACGAAATTTTGGCAACCGTATGCGGCAAAATGCGCAAGGCACGCATTTGGGTAAACGTTGGCGAACGTGTACGCGTTGAAATGACACCATATGATTTGGACAAGGGGCGCATAACATTCGTTGAACGCAGCCGCCCGTCTGAAACTAGCACAAACTAAACCCAACCGCCAATGGCGGTTTTTTTATTACTATTTCCTTGTATTAATCACAGTATTTTGATAGAATAAGAACATTATAAAACAGGATGAAAAGGACATATTCGTTTCTTATGGCGTTAATCGTCGGCATTGGTATTGCCAATGCCGCTGAACGTGATGCAAATTCAATATCTCGTTCCGGCACGAAACAAAATACATCGGCGCGACAAATAAACACCCCTGCACAACGGGTTACGGCACGCCAACCTGTCCAACAAAACACATCACGCGCAACGACCACAAAAATTACAACACGTCCAAACAATACCCAACGCACACGTGGCGCAACGACACCACGCACAACGCAAAACGTTCGCCCCACCACAACTGCACGCAGCGCGATATCAACAACACCACGTACCACACAACAAAAAAAATTTGAAAATAATTTTTCAATTCGACCTGCGCGCGCAACGATAATAACACCATCGCAGCAATCAAACACATTTGGCACGGGGTACAACAATTGTCGCGCCGCATATTTCACATGTATGGATCAATTTTGCGCCAACGCAAACGACCAATATCGCAGATGCATCTGTTCATCCAAACTAACTGAAATTCAGGCCAAGGAAAGCGCCCTATCCCAAACAGCCGATCAAATTCAGGACTTCAAAAATCTGAACCTTAGCGTTATCGACAAATCCGCGTCAGAGGTAAATGCCATGCTAAACGCAACAAGTGGCGAATACGCCCAATCAATTGCGGTTGACACATCCGACAGCGGCTTAAAACTGGCGGGAATTAACGACATACTATCAAAATCGAAACAAAAATCACTATCAACCCAAGGTACGCTAGATATTGCGGGCGACATAAAACAAATCTGGGCAACAACCGACTTAACCGGTGGTGCAAACATTGCCAACCTATCCGGCGAAGCATTATATAACGCAGTCCATGCCCAATGTTCAGAATTAGTTTCTAGTCAGTGTCAATCAGATACAATAAAAGACATGATAACATCTGCATACGGGATGTATATTGAAAACGATTGTTCCCTGCTGATTAATGAATTGGCAACCAAGAAGAATTCTGCATCAGCCACAATCCGCGAAACAGAACGCGAAATGAATTTGGCACGTCTTGAAAATTACAACGCACACAATTCAACATCCATAAACGATTGTATCGCCCAGGTCAGATTAGACATAACATCGGATTCCGCCTGTGGCAAGGATTATGTACACTGCCTTGATACATCTGGTCGATATTTAAACATCCAAACAGGCGAACCGATTTATAGTCCTGAATTTTATCAACTTGACGGCTTAACATCATTATCTGGCGATGTTTTAACAAACCAAACAAATCGCATGATTGTTGCGCATTTAAACAAACTGCGCAACCACGCAAACCGTGGTCTTGACACCTGTCGCGATTTGGCTGATACGGTATGGGATGAATTTATGCGTCAGGCAATCGCAGAAATCGCGCAGGGCCAACAGGAACGCATCCGCAAGGTAAAGAATGAATGTCTTAGTGTGGTTAACAATTGCTATGACGAAAAAAGTAAATCATTAAAAGATTTCAGCAATATCGACAACAAAGAATCAATCGGCGCCAATTTAGAATTATCGGAACAAATGTGCCGCGAAAAACTTGACGCATGCAGCAATCTATACGGCGGCGGCCCCACGGGTATGGAATCACTTGTTACCGCGATGCGCGACATTGTAACCCAGGAAATCGGCAAACAGTGCACGGCAACACTTCGTGATTACACACAAAAAATCTGTGCAGTTCCTGGAAACGATACCATACATTCATATCCATACGGCTGTCGAATTTACAACCCTGGTGAACAACGCTACGCGAATATTGCAGAATGTAACAGAACAGCCACCACAGAACAAGGTTCTACTGACCAATCGACTACTATCATCATAGGTTTATGCCCAGTCCCATCGGACAACTCCGACCCAAATGCCGAATTCAACAAAATATACACATCATGTAAAGAAGGATTTTACTTGGCAGACAAAAATAATGATTATAAACCAGATAATGCAACCCAATGTAAAAAATGTCCGGATGGATACACGTGCCTCGGCGGAACAGCAGATAAGACCCTAAACACCTGCGGAACATACGTTGGCAGTTTATATCAAAAACTCGTCCGATATGCCAAACAGGCATGCGTTCGTCCATCAGAATCCGAAAACGATTTACCAAAAACAATCTTGCAGGATATAAATACGGTAATGGACGAAATTCAATCTGATATGGCCAACGAATTATCAACCGAATGCACACGCCTTGGCGGTGTGTGGGTTTCAACAAAATACAAGGATTCAACAGATGCCACTGATGCTGACATCACTACGGGTAAGAAAAAAACTGATGCTGACACCACTACGGGTAAGAAAAAATTCGACTACTTCTATCGCGAAACATCGGCAAATACCGATTGGGGATTCTGCGCATCCAAGGAAGCAACCCCAACATATACCGTGGCATTTAATAATAACACCGAAGACTGCGAGAAATGCGGCTATTCCCACAGCGCCCCTATCAACGTTTTATACGGTGCCAAATTCCCAACTATTACCCCCCCAGAAAACGCTGTTGGTGACGCTTGCACATTCAAGGGGTACAAAACATCTGACGGAACAAAAGAGATTTATGATGACAAAGGCATGTCTACGGAAATATTTAGTTATGATGCAAATATTACGTTGGATATAAAATGTGAAAATAATACGAACACAGAAACAACGCCCTAGTAACAACTTGCACCATGTAGAAAATTTTGATACAATAAACAATGATATTACAGAGAGAAGATACATGAAAAAATTTTTAACATCAGCATTATTTTCAATAATATGTACCACCACATTTGCGGCAAATATGCCATGGTGGCAACAACCAACGGTATGCCAATTGGACACAACAAAATGTTATGCCACAATGGGCACCGGATATGACGCTGAAATGTGGGACAGTGATTCAAGATGTTGGGGATTGAAAATGATTTGCCCTGATGCACTAAAATCAGGCACCAACACCCCAAAACCAATGAATAAAAATGAAATCAAAAGTGGCACAGATATCAAATCTGATTTTGACACAAACCTGCTGTCATTTGACAATGAATGTTTTGGGCGTCGTAAAACAGATGATAATGGCGCAGTTGCAATGGTAAATGGAAAATACGTCAATGTTTACTGTCGCGGAATTTTAAATAAATTCGACGAAGAATTACCAAATGGCGAAATCACATACAACACCCAACCAACCTGCACAGATTTGGCATCAAATGGATATGCGGCGGTATTAAATGGGAACTGCTATGGCAAATATTATAACGACACAAAATACCACATTGAATGCGGCAACGAATTACTGCCGGAACGCATCATCGTATTAAATGGTGCAAATTATGGAAAACATACGGGCAACGCCCCAACAACCATGAATGACGCAAACGATATGTTTGACAAGATGTATAAAACATCCCAGACAAGAAAGAAACAATATTTTCCCGAATAATCCCCCCCTATTTGGGGGATTTATAATTTACGTATTAGCAAAAAACCTATTCCTATTGACATATCAAAAATAATTGCATACCATAAAAAGAAAAAGGAAAAAAAATGACGGACACTGATTCTGGCGAACCGGACCGACACCGAACAACAAATTATCAAAACAATAAAACACAATACGAAATTGAAACATTAAACGAAAAAACGTTATCCAATTTGTTTGGACCACGATATAATTCAATTATATTTTATGATTTTGACATTGCGGCATGGAACATAACGCAATATAACGGCGAACGACTAATTTATCAAAAAATAGACACCATCGCATCACGCATTATGAAGCGAACACTGGAACACGAACCATTATTCAAAGACATGGAAATTGTGGGATATGCCATATCAACAACCAACACAACATCTGACAAATTCAGCATAATAAAAACACCCGCCGAAAACAATTATGGCACAACACTAATCGGCACCATAATATGCCGCAACAAAACAAATAAAAAAATAATCCCATTTCCGAATAAATGGCTGACATATAAAAATTACAAGCACCATGAAAGCGTTGCAAAAAATGGCGCATGCGAATTTGCAAACTTTGTAACCGCCAACCGAATATTCAGACAAAAATTATTAAGCATATATACAAAATAAAAATCCCCAAACGGGGATTTTTATTTTAATTACATACGCCATACGATTTTGCGACCGGATTATTTTCGACACAAACACCATCCACAACCGCACAGGCGGAACGAATAACCTTGGTTCCCGGCTGACTTGGCGACGAATAAACAATCTGGGCATCACGACATTGATTTACATCAACAATCGTGGCACATGCATCAATCCATGTCTGACAGTCTGAAACCTTGGTTGAAATTTCAACAGATTCCGGCACACTCAAATCAAACTGCTTGTAAAATTCGCGCAATGTTGGAATTGAATAAGATTTACTTAAACCAACCTCTGCCACGTTATTGGCAACACGACACGAAACATTATTTCGTTCAACGAACGCGGTTATTGCGGTCGCCAACGCACCTGCGCCTGCACCGGTTGCGGCGCCGACACCAACGGCCTTGCCCATATTAGAATCTTCGCCATCCAAGATATCAATCTTACTAAATATTTTACTCAATTCAGATGCCTTGCTATATGCGGCCCAAATATTTTCGCCTTTGCCATCACAACCATCCAAATTTGCATTCTTTAAATAGTCCCCGAATGTACAAATACTCAATTCACCCACGATTGCCTCCAAAAATTCATGAAAGACATCTGTCGAACAATCTCCTTCCATGTTTAGGCATTTAAGGATTTTTTCTTTTTCTTCGTTATTCAACTCTTTCTTTTCGCCATCCAAGATGATAGCGATTTCATCTTCAACAGTCAAATTCCCTGTTACCTCTATCTTAAACTTATTTTTAATAATATCCTGAACATACAATTCATAGTTTTCATATACATCGCTTATCTTTTCACACTCTTTCTCGTCTATTGGGAAATTTATTTTTTTATCACCTTCTAAGAAGCTATTAATCTTTATCAAATCGGTGTTAGATAATTCTTCGTTCAACTTTTCACGGTGTCTTTTATTACCACAATCAAATTTTTGATCGCCATGGCCACCAATCGCACCCGCAACCGTCCCCAACACAGTTCCACCCGTCATCGCAACAACCGCCGCGGTATTCGTCTTATTCAACAATGAAAAACCAAACAAATCCTTGCCACATTTGAATGCGTCGCCCGTTTCACGCCATACCTCTGCCGGGGAATCATCACCCGCCGCTCCAAACAGCCATGTATTTGTTATCTGATCATTCTTGTTATATGCCGCAACACGTATCATACATGTCGCAGTAATCGCATCCCAACGCGCATATTTGCCCACATTTTCACCAATTGCATTATTATCCAATGCACGACATGCCGCCATCGCCTGATTTGGCGTCAAACCCGTTTTGCGTAAAACGAAGTTATAATATTCAGGCTGAACAATACGCGAATTAAAATCAATCCACACATCCGCCCCAGTTGCATAAACATTCGAACAATTTACACGAACATCTGCAACACACTTATCAACCTGAACCGCACATACATTTAGGCCATTTATAACATCCTGCATTAAATCAGGATTATATAATTCGGCCAACCCACGTGCCAAACCACCCGTATTAACACAACGCAACAAATCATTCATACAATTGTCAATTGTATATTCAGAATTTTTTACCCCACCATCAGGACAATCTGTAACAACGGGCACATCAGGTTCAACCGGCGTATCAGGAACATCAGGAACATCAGGAACATCCGGTACCACAGGCTGCTGTGGCAAAGTCGTTACCAAATTTCCAACTGATACAATTGGCATTGTTGGCATACTCGGCATACGGGCAGTCGTCGTTGCACCCACCCCAACGCGCGCATTATTTGCCCCACCGCGCCCAGGCGCCTGCGCCGCATCCGCAGCAGACATCGCAGCAATTATCCCCAGATAAACACAAAAAAACTTATAAAAACCTGACATAATTCCCCCTATATAATTTATTTCATTATATCACAAAACAACACAATAAAAAACACTTTTTATTTATTTTTTTATTGACAAATATTATTTACAGTCTATATTATTATACATAATGATACGTACATTATTATCTTTTATAAAAACACACAAATACGCAGCGATTTGGACAATTTCGTATCTGTTTATCATGTGGGCAATTTTATACAACATGTTTAACTTTGATATGCTTAATGGCGCCCAATGGCACCGCCTAATGCACGCCCAGTTACGCGGATTTGGTGGCTTTGTATTTGGAATCATGCTATTGGCAGCAATTCCATTGTATGTCGCAACAACAACCATCATAATTCGCACAAAAAAGCCCTTGATAACTATCCCATTACCAAAAATCCGATTCAAAAAGAAAGCAGCCGAAAAAACAGCAGAATCAGAAAAAACACCCGAAACCGAAAATTCAGAACCAAAACAAACAGAAACAATATCCAAGGATATCCCGCCTGAAATACGCGCCACATTTTTACGCGCACAAAAACATATTGAAAAAACAGTTACAAAAATCACCCCTAATCAGGAAATCGAACACACCCCCGTTCCTGTATCTGCAACCATACACCCAATAATACAAAACATCCCTACACCAAATGCAGCAATGGCTGAAATCCCCCCAATCGAAGATTTTGAAACAGACACATTCCCCCTGCCCGACGATTTTGACATAGACACACCATCAGGGGACTCTATCCCTGTATTTGGTAACGTACCTTTATTTACTGACACCCCCACATTTTCAGAAATAAACTTTGAAGAAACACCTGCAAGCAACCACACCAACCCAAACAATGACATAGTAAGGGAACACCTCGAAGCAAACAACATAGAATACACTGAAATCGACAACATTATCCAAACCGAAAAATTCGCAATCATCAGCCATATCGACAACGGATTCTGGGTGGCAGATTCAGACAATTGGTTTGCAACAGGAAAATCGATACCATCACCAATAAAAACAGTCCAAGAATTTGCATCGACAAACAATTTAACCCCTGTCATATATTTAGGCGCAACAAACATACTCGATCTTGATAAAAACATATCTGAATGGGAATCAAACGGAATAACCGTTATTACAAACATCAACGATATAAAATAATAGTTTCCCCCAAATAAAAAGCCGCCTTAACGGCGGCTTTTTCATTTTATGAAATTATTATTTCGCTGCTTCTTCTGCAACTTCTTCAACAACTTCTTCTGCAACTGGCGCAACGGCCTTCTTGGCATTAACATCACGATCAACCAATTCGATAATTGCCATTGGCGCCGCATCACCATAACGGAAACCAGCCTTCAAAACGCGAGTATAACCGCCTGGACGATTTGCATAACGTTTACCCAAAACATCAAACAACTTCTTTACTGTTGCCGCAGATGAATTACCCAATTCTGCTGCCGTCAAACGACGATTTGCAACCGTATCATTCTTTGCACGAGTAATCAATTTTTCAACGACACTGCGCAAATCTTTTGCCTTTGGTAATGTTGTTTTAATCTGTTCTTTTTCAATCAAGTTCTTTGCCAAACCAATGAACAAAGCCTTGCGTGCATTTGTATCGCGATTAAAAGTGCGACCTGCTTTCATATGTCTCATCAATTACTCCTTTTTGTTCTGCCCACCACCATGATGGGATTTGTTGAGACACCCATAACCTGACACCATTGCCAGAACCATGGGAATTTAAAATCCATACTATTTTATACATCTTCCCACAAATTGCAAGGAATTAAATTCTGTGAGATGACTGGAAGTATTTGTCGGTTCGCAGTGTAGTTGACCTACATAAGGACCGACAAACAACAAAAATCTCACACAGTTCTTGCCCCACTCCTTGCAGTGCAAGAAATTAAATTATGCGAGACGATTGGAAGTGTTTGTCGGTTCGCAGTGTAGTTGACCTACATAAGGACCAACAAACACAACAAGCGTCCACAGAATTTAATTTATTTGTATGGGTCTTCGTATTTTTTTGCCAATTCCGCAATATTTTCTGGTGGCCAACCTGGCACTTCCATACCCAAGCCCAATCCCATTGCTTCCAATTGAACCTTGATTTCGTTCAAAGACTTGCGACCAAAGTTAGGTGTCTTTAACATATCTGCTTCTGTCTTTTGTACCAATTCACCCAACCAATTGATTTTGTCGTTCTTCAAGCAATTATTTGCACGAACGGACAATTCCAATTCATCAACATGCTTCAACAACTTTGGATCAAATGGCAATGCGTCTTTTGCTTTTTCTTCTTCGCTTGGCGCATTAATTTGTGCAGGATCTTCGAAGTTAATAAATACAACCAATTGGTCTGTCAAAATACGCGCAGCAAATGCAATTGCATCTTCTGGCGACACAGAACCATTTGTTTTTACTGTCAATTCCAATTTATCAAAATCTGTTGACTGACCAACACGTGTTGGCAAAACTTCTGTTGCAACGTTCAAAATTGGCGAAAAGATTGAATCCACAGGAATTACACCCAATGGCAAACCATCCGCATGTGCAGATGCAGGAACATAACCACGTCCCGTTCCCAATGTGATTTCCATATCCAAATTAGCACCCTTGTCCAATGTGCAGATTTCGGCATCTTTGTTCATAACTTCGACACCACCAGATGTTTCAATCATGCCTGCTGTAACAACTGCTGGCCCTTTAACCTTCAAATAAGCCTTATGCTGACCTTCTGTCAAAGCCTTGAAATAAACACCCTTCAGATTCAAAATAATATCTGTTACATCTTCACGTACGCCAGATATCCTAGAAAATTCGTGTTGAACACCGTCGATTTTAATATAGATTGGTGCACATCCCTGTAATGAAGACAACAATACACGGCGCAATGCAGTACCCAATGTCAAACCAAAACCCTTTTCAAGTGGTTCTGCGACCAATGTTGCAATATTAGGATTGTATTCATCTGTCTTGATTTCCAATTTTTTTGGCTTAATCAAGCTCATCCAGTTTTTTTCAATCATTTATATTTCCTTTTAGCTTAGTTTATCATTTTCGCCAAATGGCTGCATACAAAACTGTACGCGTGGGCCATTCTATATCACTTAAAAAGAAAAGTCAATAATTTAAGCATAAAAAAGGTCCGGCAAAACCGGACCATTACTATTTCTGACGCGACACAAGAAAATTATTCAAAACCCTTGTACGCATCGCTGGGTCATTTGAATTCATCTGTGCAACAAACCACCCAGGTCCATTCAACGCATCGCTTTTCTTTGCAAATTCCGCAACAATTGCCCAACGTGCCGCCATTGGAACAATTTTCTTAGTATTTAAATCACGACACAAAACATTTCCAACAACAACAGCACTATCTTCATTTGCAATCGGATTTTTTATCGAACCAATATCCATGCCATTGTACACCATATCAGCCCTCATCGTTACGAAGGCAACCAATTCAAAATCAGGTGCCAAACATTTATTAAACTTTTGCCTTGCCAGCTCTGCAACATTCGCATCGCTTGATTGTTCCGGAATTTTTTGTCCCGCCACAACATGCTTATTCCATTTAGACGCATCAAGATTATAAACAACCATATAATCAGCGTCCGAACCCAAAAAACGCTTCATATTGGAATCAGATAACAATTCTGTGCTATTCGATTTTCTAACCCTTTCCCTAACAACACAGCGATTTAAAATATCCAACGCATATCTTGACCCTTCCAACTTATCACGTAAAAAATTCAATTCTGCGCCACTTAATTCAAGTCTAAACTTCGCCTTGGACGAAACTTCCATTTTCATTTTTACATCCCACATTTATTGCAATTTTTTTCAGACAAAACACGACGTTCAATCTGCGTACCCATTGGCTTGTAAACTGTTACAGGCTGATAAACCTGATAATGATCAATAACTTCTGTATGTGTTTTAACACGCACAGGTTCTGCGGGTACCTTCTTTTCACATGGTCGCACATGATGACAAGAATTATAACGTACACCACATTCCGTATTTAATGGAACTGTTATTGTAATTTCTTCGTATGTTGTAATAGTTTCTGTTTCCGTATAAGAAAAATCAGATGCCATTGCATTTGCACCAAAAGTACTCAAAGAAAGTACGACAAATAAAACCCTTTTCATTACGATACCTTATTGTTGTCTTACATTCTCTGCCCTATTGGCAACAAATCGTAACACAGATTTTTTGATTGTCCACAAAAAAATCCCCCAGACTGGGGATTTTTTATGCTGCCTTTTTGGCACTTTTCTTATTAACTTCTATTGGCGATTTTTTACCACCGACAACATCAGCATCAATTATAATCTCAGACAAATCTTCCTTGTCCGGCGCATCAAACATCGGCTGCAACAATACCTTTTCCAAGATACTACGCAAACCACGCGCCCCTGTCTTACGCGCCACAGCCATCTTCGCAATTGCGCGCAAACCATCCTCTGTGATATTCAGATTTACATCATCCATCGCCAACATAGCAGTAAATTGTTTTACAACAGCATTTTTTGGTTCTGTTAAAATCTTGACCAAGGCCTCTTCATCTAATGCCTCTAACGTTGTGATAACTGGCAAACGCCCTATTAATTCCGGAATAATTCCAAACTTTACTAAATCTTCTGGCTCAACATCTTTCAAGAAATCCTTTGCATTACGCTCTTCTTTGGATTCAACGTGCGCCCCAAAACCGATACCACGACGTTCTGATGTACGATTACCAATAATTTTATTCAAACCATCAAATGCACCACCACAGATAAACAAAATCTTGCTGGTATCAAGCTGAACAGTCGCTTCCCCCGGATGTTTACGCCCCGCACCACCCGCAGGTACATTTGCAACCGTACCTTCGATTAACTTTAACAAAGCCTGCTGAACACCTTCACCGGAAACATCACGCGTCAAAGATGGATTTTCAGACTTTCTTGAAATCTTATCAATTTCATCAATATAAATAATACCACGACTTGCACGTTCGACATCAAAATTCGCATTTTGTAACAAACGTGTCAAAACACTTTCCACATCATCCCCAACATATCCGGCCTCCGTCAATGTGGTCGCATCAGCAATCGCAAACGGAACATCCAATATACGAGCCAAGGTCTGTGCAAACAGTGTTTTACCCGTACCAGTAGATCCGATTAACAAAACATTTGATTTTTGGATTTCAACATTCGAAGATGCCGCCACACTATGACGTTTATAATGATTATAAACAGCAACCGATAACGTGCGTTTTGCAACATCTTGACCAATAATATACTCATTCAAGAAATCGTAAATCTGATGTGGCGTAGGTAATTTTGCAGCATCCTTGCTAATTTCACGACGATTATCATCCGCCATAATATCATTGCACAGATTTATACATTCATCACAAATGCAAACATTACGTCCACTAACCAGTTTCTTTACCTCATAAACAGCCTTGCCACAAAAACTACAAAACTGCTGATTATTATCTGTTTTTGGTGTTGTATCTTCGCTCATACCCCGATCCCTATGTTTGGCATTAATTTTATTTACGTTCCAAAACGTTATCAATCAAGCCGAATTCCTTGGCCTCCTGTGGGCACATCCAATTATCACGTTCCATCGCATCAAATAATTCTTTTTCGCCACGACCAGTAAATTCAGACATTTGTTTAATTAATGTTTTTTTATTTTTCTGATACTGTGTCAAACGAATTTCCATATCAGTAATCTGTCCTTCTGCACCTGCCAGCGGCTGATGAATCATTATCTGTGTATTCGGCAAAACGAAACGCTTACCCTTTTCACCTGCAGCCAATAAAACAGAACCCATTGACGCAACCAAACCCATACCAATTGTTGAAACAGGCGCCTTGATATACTGCATCGTATCCATAATCGCCCAACCCGCAGAAACATCACCCCCAGGGCTATTGATATACATTGAAATTTCCGCATTTGGGTTTTCAGATTCCAAAAACAACAACTGCGCAACAATACTATTTGCCATTGTTGGTTCAATCTGACCATTAACCATAACAATTCTATCACGCAACAGGCGTGAATAAATATCAAACGAACGTTCACCACGTGGCGATTCTTCGATAACCATTGGAATAAGTGCCATGATAAAAATCCTCTTTGTCTATCTGTTGAATTATAACATACAAAAACCCGATTCGCGAATTTATGATATATATAACCCAAAAAGAAGATTTTGCAAGACATACTAAATTTAAAAGCCCCGATTTGTCCTATCGGGGCTTTTAAATTATTTATCTTCGAGAATTGCAACCCCCGGCAATATACGCCCCTCGATAAATTCAAGGAATGCCCCACCGCCAGTTGAAACATATGTAATATCATTTTTTACACCACATGCTTCCAATGCAGCAACTGTATCCCCACCACCAACAATACTATTTAATTTTCCAGCACGCGTCTGCTCTGCAATTGCATTGGCCAGCGCAAATGAACCATACGACCAGATCGGCTGCCATTCAGCCATTCCGACTGTACCATTCCATATTACAGTTGCGGCATTTTTTATTGCCTCAACATCACGCTGCGTCGTTAATTCCCCAGCATCAATAATAATATCATCATCTTCGATTTCTGTAAAATCCTTGTTAACACGAACCGCATCACGTGCAAACTCCTTGGCCACGCCTTTGTCTAACGGCAACAAAACCTGACAATTATTCGCCTTGGCATAATCTAGAATTTCCAATGCTGTATCCTTCTGATCTGCTTCATACAGCGAATTACCAACCTTACCCCCCACTGCATAGTTAAACGTTGTGCCCAACGCACCACCAATAATTAGCGTATCAGACAATTTTGCCAACGCCTTTAAAACACCGATTTTTGTTGAAACCTTGCTTCCTGCGACAATTGACAACAAGGGACGTTTTGGATTTTCCATAACTTCACTCAGATGTTCTATTTCACTTGCCAACAATTGTCCTGCATATGATGGCAATATTTCTGCCACACCAACGGTACTGGCGTGCGCACGATGCGAAACAGCAAATGCATCATTAACAAAAATATCAAAACCACGCGCTAAACTTTCTGCAAACGCAGGGTCATTTTTTTCTTCACCTGCATAAAAACGAACATTTTCAAGCAAAACCAAATCACCGTCCTGCATCGACCCCAAAAATTCCTTGTCTAAACAATCTGTCATTAAATCCACCCCCATATATTCAGCAATTGGCTTCAACGAATATTCCATATTACGTTCACCCTTTGGACGACCGCGATGCGCAACAATTGCAACACGCGCCCCGGCATTTCGCAAGGCATTAATTGTTGGCATACTTTGTTCTATTCTGAATGGATCTGTAATTTTTCCATCAACAATCTGAACGTTAAAATCATCGCGTAACAAAACAAACTTTCCACGAACATCAATATTATCAATTGTGCGTAATTTCATCTTTAATCCTTTCCTTGATCGGTCCAAAACTTTTACGATAATGCTGATTTATACCATATTTATCAATTGCCTGTAAATGAGATTTTGTCGGATAGCCCGCATTTTTATCCCACCCATATTGTGGAAATTGTTTCGCAAGATTTGCCATAATCCTATCACGCGTTTCCTTGGCCACGATAGACGCGGCTGCAATAGACAACGACTTAGCATCCCCCTTTACCACAGGACAACCAACTATACTGTTCGGCAACCTGTTCCCGTCAACCAAGCAATAATGTGGATTTAATCCTAATTTTTCTACAGCCCGCTTCATTGCCAACATTGATGCCCACAGAATATTTAATTCATCTATCTCTGCGGGGCTGCATTCAGCAACCGCCCAAACGGTATTATTAACAATCCAATCATACGCAGCAATCCGCTGACGCTGTGTCATCTGCTTTGAATCACGAATAACAACCGGAATTTCAACATCACGATTGGGGAAAATAACCGCCGCCGCCACCACAGGGCCACACAATGGTCCCCGCCCCGCTTCATCAACACCCGCAACCAAATCATAGCCCGTTGAATTTTCCAAACTAAAATCAGGATTTTCCTTTTTCATCATCTCAAAGATAACAATTACAAATAAAAAATTCAAAGGCTTTTTATTTGACTTTTTTTCATAAAGTTATAAGATAGGCGCCATGTCAAACAAGAAAGATGATTTTATATATAGATTATTTGCAACTGGTTATTTTATGCTAAACGGTTTTGCTGTTGGTCGTTCTGTTGTTGAAACATGCAACCTTGTCGAAGAATATAGCCACAAACAACTTATAATATTAATGTTATGGCTTGGTCTATCTGTTCATACTGGCAAACGCGCTTTTCAGGTACTGCGCGACATCAAAAACAACCAAAACAACAATCAAAAAAGACGATAAAAAATTTAAAAAGCCGCCAAAACGGCGGTTTTATTATATCATCATACGTTCACGAATTTGCTGCTGAACATATTCATCTTCGCTGTTATATAACGGCCAATTTCCATTTGCCAATTCTTCCATCGATGTCAACGGCTGATTAAGACGTGCGCGATACAGCCATAAATTTGACATCACACGTTTAATGTAATTACGCGTTTCATACGCAGGAAAACTTTCAATATACAACAATGGGTCATACGTATAAAATGCCTTTTCGAACTTTACCATTGTCCCCATTCCTGCATTATACGCTGCCAACATTTTTATAATACTGTTTTCAACACTTGGGTGCGATAACAAATCAACAATATATTGCTGTCCCAAAAACATATTGTGTTCCGGATTTGACATATCCATCTGTGAAATATCAACCTTGTTTGCGCGGGCAACACGTTTTGCAGTACTTGGCATTAATTGCATAACCCCATTTGCACCTGCACCTGATTTTGCAGACACACGGAAATTACTTTCCTGCTTGGTAATCGCCAATAACAACGCCCTATCTATTGACCAACCGCCCAACGGTTCCCAATCAGGTAATGGATATTGCGCAGAATAAATAATTGCATCATCAATTTCCAAGATTCCCCTGTCCTTTATAACACCGGCAGACTGAATAGAAACGCGCGGCAACCCATACTCGGACGCGATTGAATTAACAGCATGCAACATCCTATCTGTTGATTTGGGAGTAATTAAATATTTTAAATACTCTTCTGCCCTATCCTTGCGTCCAATTTGCAATAATGCCAACGCCATACGACCATATTTATTTTCGGATAAATATTGAATATCTTCATCCGTTACATCGTTTTCAAAAAATTCATATTCTGGCGCCTTGCCCAACATAGTTGCTGATAACGCGCCGTAAAATGCCATCGGATGCGTCGCTGCAATCCGCCAATATCTCTTTGCGGCTTCTCTATCCCCTTTAAAATCTGCTGCACGCCCTGCCCAAAAGGCAGCTTCGGTCTTACGCGCATTGTTTATCTGTTTTAATTCAAGAATTTTACTAAAATATTTTTGTGATTCTGCATAATTTTCTTCCTTGAAATACAGCAATCCCATTGTCCACAAACCGTATTCAGAACGCGCATCTGATGCAATAAATCCCCATTTTTTTGCAAGTTCCATTTCACCATTTGTATAATAAATATACGCTAATCGCCCCGCCAATCGACCATAATCGGATTCAGACAAACTTTTCCTAAACGATTTATCTTCAAGAATTTGACGCGCAACCTTGGTTGATCCCGTACGAATTGCACGCTTAAATTCATTAATTTTTTTATCTGTTTTCCCAGAATATTTTTTTGCAGTCCATGTTTCAGATTGTGCGGTTTCAATCGATTCTGAACCACTAATAACATTTGGCACCTTGGCACTACGCACTGCCACCTGTTTGATTTTAGCTAATTTTTCCATACGTTTTGCCCCAGGCATATCATAATATTTTTCCATCCATGTGGCAACCTCGCGTCCACGTGTATGATATGTATCAGAAATATAACGTTGATACAAAATCTCATTCATCAACAATCTATCTGCGATTTGATTTTCAACATTTATTGCAGTATTTATTCTTTCCCTGTCTTGCAAATCAAAAATCTGACGATACAAACTGGCATCTATATCAGATAGAACCTGAATAGAAGCAATAGCCTGCCCAATCAAGCATAAAAAACAAGCAACAAAAATCAGAATTATTTTTTTCATATTATATTATCAGAACAGCGATGTTTTTGGCAATTTACAAACAATTGCATCATCTGCATCTTCTGGTATTTTATCTATAATCTTCTTAAAATCCGAAATACGCGAAAACTTGCGATAAACAGAAGCAAAACGAACAAAGGCAATCGGATCAAGGTTTAACAAAGAATCAGAAACCATCTGACCAACCATTGCACTGGTAACCGTATCATCAGCCGTTTCTGTTTCAAGCCTGCGATGAATTGATGTAACCAATCGTTCGATTTGTTCATCACCAACATCACGATTTCTACATGCCAGCTTAATACTGCGACGTAATTTTTCCCTATCAAAAGGTTCCAATTTCCCACTATTTTTGCGCACAGACAAATCACGCATCTGCACACGTTCAACGGTTGTAAACTTCGCCCCACATTGTTCACAAACACGACGACGACGAATAATCGCGTCCTCGATATCTGGGCGCGAATCTGTTACACGACTTTCCGTTGAATTACAGTATGGGCATCTCATATTCATATAATGTAGCAATGAAATCCGATATACGCAAGTAGAAATTATTTTGATAAAAATTGCATTTTTATAAAAATCAAGCCCTTTTTTATAAAAAAGATATCCAGCCCCACAAAAAAATACACTAAAAATATGATAAAATACATCCATACAACGGGACGAGAGAAAATGAACAAATACCTTAATCAAATTTTGCTGGGGGATTGCATTGAAATAATGCGCGGCATACCTGATGCATCAGTTGACGCGGTATTTGCAGACCCACCATACAACTTACAATTGGGGGTAAAAACATTATACAGACCCGAAGATCAAACTGCTGCACGCGCAGTACGCGATGAATGGGATTCATTTGCATCCAGTGCGGAATACGACGAATTTACCCGTAAATGGTTGACAGAATGCAAACGCATTCTGAAACCAAATGGCGCAATGTGGACAATCGGCAGTTACCATAACATATTTCGCGTTGGCGCAACATTGCAAGATATGGGTTTTTGGATTTTAAACGACATTGTTTGGGTAAAAACAAACCCTATGCCAAATTTTCGGGGAACCCGCTTCACCAACGCACACGAAACATTGATTTGGGCAACACCAACAAAAACAGGCAAATACACATTTAATTATGAAACTATGAAAAAATTAAATGGCGGCAAACAAATGCGTTCCGATTGGGATTTAAATATATGCCTTGGCGAAGAGCGCATAAAGGGCGCAGATGGAAAAAGCCTGCATAACACACAAAAGCCATTAGATTTATTACACCGTGTAATATTGGCATCAACCAAACCTGGCGACATCATTTTAGATCCATTTATGGGTTCAGGCACCACAGCGGCCGCCGCACGTGAACTGGGCCGCCAATTTATCGGCATTGAACGTGATGCAACATACGTTGCAGCTGCCCGGGAACGTATTGCAAACATAACACCAATTGATTTAACAAATATCGAAGTAACAAAACCAAAACGTGATGAAGTTCGTGTTGCATTCAAAGAATTAATCGAAGCAGGACTGCTGTACGTTGGTCAAACCTTGGTCAGCCCACGTGGCGAACGCGTCATGATAACCCACGATGGCAGCTTAACACATCAATTATATGGCAAGGCATCAATCCACGTCATGGCAGCAAAACTGCAACGTAGTGTCAGCTTTAATGGTTGGGATTATTGGTCCGCTGAAAAACGTGATGGTACACTGGTTGCGATTGACGAACTGCGCAAATACATCAGAAAAATTAAATCAGAAATAAAACAAGCAGCTTAAAAAAATAAAATAAAAATCCCGCAATTTGCGGGATTTTTTGTTCCTAGAACTGACTTCTAAATTTAATCATACCTGTCTGCGATGTATAATCTTCGTGCAAATCCAAATCATACATCAGGGAAATTTCAGCCCCCTTGTACTTGGCGGTCAAACCAATTCCAAATTCACCACCTATACGCGACAAAGCTTCACCCGCAACCTTGTATGGCGCTGCCCCCGGCATAACAACCGTTGCCGCAGCATCATCACTAAGCAAGTCATATGTCATTGCTGCACGCATTTCAGGTTTCAACTGAACCGCCCAGTCATTTTGAATTGCAAACGTATATTTAACACCCGCAACCCCCGACAAGAAATCTGTATCCAACGCTTTAACTGTATTCAAACCATTTGAATATTCTTCCTGCGCAACATGCAGATAACGTGCACCAATCTCTGTCGTGATTCCTGTGGCAAAATCGTAACCCGTCATAAATTGTGCACCATACGCATCAATATCATAGTTACTATTCAACGACGCTGCCCCGGAATACAAATCAACATTTTCATCATATTCAGACATTGTATAAGACAGTGTCATATTCGCAAACCACTTATTTGGTTTATATTGAAGATACGTAAATAACGTATTGCTTTCAATATCTGTATTTCTGCTGTTATTTGCATGAACATCTGTTGTGTTGTACGCAAAACCACCACCCAACAACCATTCATTATTCAGCATAACATCACCACCCAATGCAAATCCACGTGTATAACCATGAAATTGATCTGCATGCTTTGATTTATTAAATAACCCCTGCATCCAGAAACCATTTTCACGCGCCACATCACCACCTGCGCGACCAATTGTTACACCACCGCCAGACATACGGCCAGACGTTAATGACAAAACCTGATTCTGAACAGACACAGAAACCGCCTGTGTAACAGGTTTGTCATCAGGATTTAATTTCGCCGTTTCACGTTCAACGGTTTTAACATCACCCGAATTTAACGCCTGTTGTGTTAACAGTGAAATTTTCTGTGCATTTCTATCTGTTGCATTGGCAAGCCCTGCAACCGCACCTGCTGCTTGCATGCTAATCCCTGCATCCTGCGCCAATGTTTCAACAGATTTTGTTTCGATGACAACACCTGCTGCACCATTATTTGTAACTATGTACGATGCACCTGCACTTATGGTAATATCATTATCGGAATCAAACATATTATATGTTCCAACCGAACCAACATTCAGGTTAATTGAACCCTTACCTGAAATTTCACCATACAGTTTTGCATAACTGCCGCCATCAGAATATTTTGCGCCCGTTGAATTTTTATCCCTATCAATATACTGCCCACGATCAGAAGATAATACATCCGCATTAATCGTACCATCAATAACAATTGAAGATTGACTAATATTAGCAGTACCGATATTCAAAACTGCGCCTTCGGCCAAATTTAATGTACCATTACCTGTAACACCACCATCTAATGATGTTGTACCAGATAACACATTCACAGTCCCCAGATTATGAATATCGTTTGCGCCATTATACTTACCGGCAGTATTCCCTGAAAAAGTATTTATTCCTGAAATATTAACAACACCACCTGCATCATTATAAATGGCACCACCATTTTCACCTGCACTATTACCTACGAAATTATTAACCCCTGTAATATTAACAATACCATGATTTGAAGACAAAGAACCTTCTTCTGAGCCACCAAAATTAATATCACGTGCATTGTAAATTGCACCACCTGACTTCCCTGCTGAATTTACGATAAAATCAACGGAATTCAACGCAATTGTACCTGCATAAACATTTGCAATTGCACCACCATTTGTATTAGAAGCATTTTTTTCAAACAACGAAGTATTTATTTCTAATATTTCATCTACAAAATGACGCGCAGATATCGCACCACCACGTACCCCAGATTTGTTTTCAATAAATTTTACATCTGTTAATTTTGCACTGGCCAACTGCCCCAATAAAATTGCACCACCACCATCAGCAAGCTCGATATCTTTGCTTGCAATATCCTTGGTTGCAACCGCGGCAGTATTATTCTTGAACGCAACATTTGTTAATACAGATGTCGCATCATTAAATATCCCCAGCGCACCTGCATCTGCCAACGCATGATTATTTTCAAACGAAACATAGGATAAATTCATACCATCTTTTGTATGTCTTGAACCGTAAATCGCACCACCCGCATATGCCACATTATCAGAAAATTCAACCATATCTGTTTGAGTACCATTGATTGTCAATTTACCCATATCAAATATCGCACCAGCATACCCTTCGTCAGACCAAGCTTTCTTACTTGCGCGATTCTTTTCAAAATCACCACCATTAATTGTAAGAACACCCTCGTTAAAAATTGCACCGCCATCAACATATGATTCATTTCCATTGAAATCCGAATTATTTACGACCAAAGTTCCCTTATTATAGATTGCACCACCTGCATTCGTTGCAATATTATAATTAAAATCCGAATCAACAATTTTCATCCCTGCGATTTTACCCGCACGATCTTGTTCCCCTTCATTATAAATCGCACCTGCATTAAAAGCCTCATTACGGAAGAATTCAGATTTTTCGATATAAACCGCTTCTTTTTCCGTTACAGAATCATAAAAAGTTGAATAAATTGCACCACCAAACTGCGCTGCTTTATTTCCCCTAAATTCCGTATTAAAAATATCTAAATCAGCGGCACTATTATCACCATCTGCAACCCCACGCATTGCAATCGCACCACCATGATACATTGATTCATTTCTTTCAAACAAAGCGTTTTTTATCATTGTTTCTGACACCGCCCCCAAGGCAATTGCACCACCACCCATCGGCATAGTGTCTTTTTCAAAACTAATCTGTGCTTTATTTCCCTTGAAAGCAACGCCATCAATGTCCATTTTACCAAAATTTGCAAATGCCCCACCATCAAACAGCGCGGTATTGTGTTCAAACAAAACGCCACTTTCTAAAACTATCTTCGACTTACCATTTTTTCCAGTTGTCGAAAAAACACCTGAATCTGCCTTGTTATTCTTAAATTCTGTTCCCGATTTTATAGTTGTAACACCCTTGTTAACAAAGATAACCGAAGACGGCGATTGCACATTTCCGGTCGAAGCATCAAAATAAGATAAATTTTCTGTCCAATCGTCTGTTGTTCCAACAGGACGTTCAGCCACCTTTACATAATCATCAGCTGCCACTGCTGGTGCAATTAACAACGCAGGCAAAACACTGCATACCTTTAACAAATCGAAAAAATTTTTTGTATTGGACATAGCATCTCCTTTTCCTAAGAAAAATTTCTTAACTTTCCCTATGAAAATATTCGTAGCACATATATTTTTTTAATCAACAAAAAAATCCCCCAATTGGGGGATTTTTAATTTAATCAGATAAATTATTTATCCAACGCTGCATTAATCGCAGATGCAGGGATTGCACCTGGGAATGCTTCTTCACCGATAATCAAGAATGGTGTACCTGTGATTTCGAAACGTGTTGCCAAATCACGAACGTTTGCCAATTCACGTGCAACAACTTCACCCTTCATATCTTTTTTCAATTGCTCTGTATCCAAACCTGCTTCTTCTGCAAATTTCATTAAATTCTTTTCAATTGCAGCAGCCAATTTTGATTGGTCTGTAATTTTTTCAGATGGGCGATATTCGCGTGTGAAGATGATATCAGCAAATTTTGCAGCTTTGTCATTCCCCTGCAATTTTGCAGCAATCATTGCACGTGCTGGACCATCAGACATTACACCATGGATAGAGAAATTCTTCAATACAACGCGAACGTCATCACGATCTGCCAAAACCGAAGAAATTTCACCATGAACGCGACGGCAATAACCGCATGATGCCGCTGTCCAAACATAGATTGTCTTCTTTGCTTCTGGATTACCCAAAACTGGTGCATCTGCAATCATTGCATCAGACTTTTCACGAACGAATTCGCGAATCGCTTTATTTTTTTCTTCATTTTCTTTTTCCTGAATTGCCTGTACCATTTCCTGAACGATATTTGGATTCACATCAACCAAGTAATATGGAACATACAAACGGCAAACACTGCCGGCCATCAACAAAATCGCAACGATTTTAATTGCTTTTTTCCCAAGGCCTGCACCAACAGTTGTTTTTTTAGCATTTTGTTTAACAATCATGCCACCAAACATGTACAGTGCAATACCCAGTACTAATACTAAGATTGTCCAAGTCATCATTTTCTCCTTTATATGTTGAACGAACTAACCATAGCAAATTTTCATAAAATCGCAAGGAATAAATAACATCAAATATCCGAAACCAACATTCGACGCGCCACAGGAACACCACCCCCCTGTTGATCAAAAACATTTTCCAAAAACCGTAATGTTATATTTAAATTGACCGGCAATCTATATAACTTATTAATATAAGGCATCGCACAATTATTACAAACCGCCCGTCCTGTACGTGGTGATAAATAATTTAAATTATCCCCACAACCGCATCCCGCACACGCAGTCAAATCAAGCGCATACCCCAATTCACGCAACAAATTAATTTCCCAATTTAAATATGCAGATTTATTTCCCTGTGCCAATTCAAATAATAATTCACATGTATTTTCATACAACCCTTCATACGCGGCACGTTCAGGCAACAATCCAACCAACAAATCAAACGCAGAATTCATACGCATCAACAAATCAGAATTAGACATTATGTGAACCGCAAAATTTTTTTCTGCATCCCAATGAAAAACCCCAACCTGCGAATCGATTCGCGCGTTCCATACAACATTTCCAACCTGCCCGACCAACGGTTTATTTTTTTTCGCAACAAGCGCACCCCGCAAAACACCACCCAAGACCCCAAAATCACGTGAAAAAATTCGTGCAATTGCATCACGTTCATTTAACGGTCGTAAATTTATTAAAATTCCAACTGAATCTAACTTCATAACAAATATAAAAATATAAAAACAATTAAATAAAATCAATCAAGATGATAAAAATCCCCAAATTGGGGATTTTTTATTTTGATTTTAAATTTCCACGTACATCTAACATACGCGACATAAAAATTCCACCGCCTGCACAGTGCGCGAACAAACTCATACCTGTTTTAATCGCAGCCTGTTGACGGGCACATTTTTCAACCCCCATCCAATGTGTTGCGGTTGAATTTTTTACGATCTTTTTTGAAATCTTATCACGCAGCACAATCGAGCCCAAGACACATTTTCCTGCCGCATTAAATTTTGGTGCGATTGCAAATTCAGCATACCCAGGATAATCCTGAACATCAACAATCATTGTAACCATTGCGACCAATTCAAGATTTTCCATACGCTGATCTTTTTCAATCGCTTCCTTGGTTAAATATAAATCCTTGGCATACAATTCATACGAAGCAAATGTATGTCCCAAATATGCATCACGATTCCATTTACATAAATCAAAATTATAATACACCAACCCCTGATAATTCGCCCCATACATATCAGACATTTTTTCATCGGTCAGAATTTCACACCCTTTTAAAATTGGCTGTGGTTCTTTTAGAATTGGTATTGCGCGTGCGCTTTCAAGCCGTACTGTTTTCAAAGACTTTTCCAATGACATAATGACTGCTGATGCAACTTCGCCTAAATTTAATTTTTTCAGGTTTTCCACCTGCTGTTTCATATTATCATATTCTGACTTTTGAATTTTATAATCTTGCATACCTTACCTTTTTACTTAGCGGGGTCAATATAACACAGCGCCCCCACCCCGTCAATGTGTAAAAACGAACAAAATTTATTTTTTATCGGAATTATCAGAATTGAACATCATCGCATTTAGATTCTTTTTCACCCCATTCAGAACAATACTTGTCCCCAAACATTGGTGATTTAGATTTATTACAATTTCGTGATTCAATGCATCGATGACATGTTAAATTATCCCAATCGAATGAGGTTGTAATTATTTCCTTGTAATTCCATTGATCGAGTTCATGTCGCCCCGACAATTCACGTTCCGAAACTGTGATTCCTCCATCTTCATTTGGGTTTGCGGCGTTAATTCCAGTTGCGATTCCCCCTGCTAGGGCAGCGATACCACCTAACGCGCCTGCAGAAATTGCAATGCTGGTGCTGAGAGCAAGTGATGTACTGATGGCAGTTGCAGCTGCTGTGCCCATTGATGCTGCGATTCCTGATACAAAACCTGCAGCTGTAGCTGCTGCTGTGCCTGCTGCTGCACCGCCGCTGGCTGCTGCCGCTGCGACTGTTGTAGCAGCTGTTGCAGCTGCTGTTCCTCCTGTTGTCGAAGCGCCTAATGCTGCACTAGCTCCTGCCGCGACAGCTATTCCTCCAGCGCCGAACGTGAATACGCAAACAACAGCGGTTGCGATTGCTATAGCGAGTGCTGTAAAGAATATTCCGCCCCAGCCCGGTGGTGGTGGGGGGGATTTTGGAATTGATGACATATCTGCAAGGGATACGCATGCCTTGCGTGCGGATTCACGACGGGCATCCTTGGCATTTTCACCCTTGATTTTTGCCATGCGTTCGGCAATTTCCCCATAATCGCGCAGCATTTGGGTGCTAAGTTCATCGTATTTTTCAAAATAATTTTCCTTGGCAATATTCAGGGCTGAATTTGATATAATACTGCGTGTTTGTTTCGTTAAATTTGGAAAACGCGCGGCATTTGGATGACCAATCAGTGTTTGATTCATGCCCTGAACCGTGCGCCCCGTCATGCAATATTGAACAGTTGGATCTGATTCAATTGTGTTTATTACCATATCAACCGATTTTGATAATTGGTCAATTTCACTTAAAATACGTTTTTTCGCCTGTTCAGATAATACTGATGTATCTGTTTGTGCCAAATAATCATTTGAATCCATCAGACGACCATCAGATTGGATACCGACCCCTTCCCAATATATTATGCCGTCCATTTTTGCTGCAAAATTTTTAACGGGGCCCAATTCGCCTGACGTTGAACCTTCCACCCGCCCAAGTTCTTGGTCTGTGATTTGTTGGGTATTTTTACGACATCCGTCCAATGCAAGTTGGAAATCGCCATTTTCTGCAAATCCAAATTCACAAATTCCATATTCCAATGAATTGGCACCAGATTTTTCAGTTAAAATTAAATTATCACAATTTTCTGTCGTACCACATACACGAATCATTGCTTCGTCCACCGCATTTTGACACGCCGTCAGGAAATTATTGTCGATATTTATAAATATCCCCTGAACCATATTAGCAATACTGTCATATACGGCATTGCCACGAATATCTGTATCGCCATATACCGATTGACACCCGACGAGTTTATCATACGGACACATACGCACAATTGTATCGGTATCCAAACCAATGCATTTCGTGTAATCCGCGCCACAACGATCGTCTGACGTCAGACATTCCTTAACCTCGTTAGTACACGAATCAACACGCATCGCCGCGAGGCGTGCAACCACATATTCCCAAATATCAGATTGTTCAGCAGTTTCTGCAGATGTCGCATCAATACCACATGCATTCAACGGCACCTTGCAAACATTTAACATTGTTGTTGGACGTGTTAAACACATATCATACGAACCATCTTTGTCATTTGGATCGATATTATCCCGACATGCCTTTTGGAAACAATCAGAAATATTTACAACACAGTCTTGGCGCACCTTGTCTTCAGCAATTAATTCAGCATTTTTTATCATTGGGGCGGATTCACGTAAAAATGTTTCCCAGACCGATGACGCGACACGTTCGCAATTGTTTGTTACCGAATCGCATAATGTTTTCTTTGACAGCAGGTTATCATACGTTGTTGCTGCGATTTCAATACTTGTTGATATACCATTTATCTTATATGATTGGGCGGCATTACGTGCCGACACGCGACGTGTTGCCGAATTTGTTTTATCCATCGCAATCATCGATGCACAACCTGCAAAATCTTCACCACAACCACCTGTTGTTTGCATACATTTTCTGAATTCGATTGTACATTGCCCTAAATCATATTTATTTGCATTTTGATATTGTTCAAGTGC
>JAFYXQ010000012.1 GCA_017546085.1 Alphaproteobacteria bacterium
GAAAAAAGGTGCGGTTTGCACTATAATAATATGAACAGGGACAAGAGGTGTTGAACATGGCAGAGGAATATAAAAAATTTTTGTCGCGTTATTTTACGCAGTTGCGTTTTAATGAAATGCCGGTGGAGGTTCGTGCACGTTTTGACGAGTACAAGGAAGATGAACTCGACGGGCATATGAAGAAATGGCGCGAAACCCTGATGCATAGGGATGGTAGTGGTAAGTTGGTTGAAAATGATATGCCTGATTTCAACGAACTGGATGAAGCGGAGCTAAAAAAGCTGTACAAGAAATTTCGTGCGGCATTTATTAAACTGGAACAAGATAAAGATAAGAACGCCAACGAATACGATTTTGATGTACAAAATACCGCGGCAAATGATTTCCTTAAAAAATATTTTACGGATATTAAGGCTGTAAAACCCGTCGAACTCGAAATCACACCTGAAGCGCAGGACGAAATCGAAAATTTGAAAAAACTGTTAAATGGTGAAAATTTGGACGCGACCGAACCAACAGACCAAGAACAAAAAACTGCAAATATTTCGGCTATTAAAATTTTTTTAAAGGACAAAAACTTATTAGATTTAAGCGCGTTAAAAAAGGGGCTAGAAGAAAAAAAATATGAAACAGATACAGATTTTAGAAATAAATTAATTGAAACAGCAGAATATATAAATGCAGCAACGATAGAAGGCTATGCTATTTACAATCCAATCATAGCAACCCAAATGGGAAAAAAATCTGTTAACAATATTGTTGACGGTTTTGTTGAAAAAGATGTTTCTGATAAAGATTTGAATGCGTTTAGGGTCGCGTTGCCTGATATGCTACATACGTTGGCAACCAAGGACAAGGTTCGTAATGCATTTGGCGTGTCAGAGGTTGCAAATGCTTATGATAAGGCAAAGCAACAGGTTGCATACGACGACACAAACAGCAAGGATTACGTTCCGCCAAAACACGAAGATAAGCTAAATCTATATCAGAGATTTCAAAAACAGGTCGGAAAAAATTACAAAGAACACCTGAAAGGATATTTTGGTGGTCAAAGAATATACCATACAAAAACAGCAAAAAGCATTGTAGAGGCGATAACCAAAGCAAATATTAAGCCGACATCGGGCCTCGATGAGATACTGAAACAGTCCAAGGAAATTTCGGAACACATTACACCACAGGCGCGTGGGCATTTCAAATGGATGACGGAAACATTGACCGAATTACAAAAAAATTCAACGTCAGAAAATATGTTTAAAAAAGCCCTGAAAAGTGGTGCTTCGATGCGTGCGTTGGTCGAAGAATTAATTGTAAAAGCCGTCGAACAGGGTAAACTGGACGAGGCAGAAACCGCGATGGAGGTTTTGTCAACCATACGATACGGATACACGACCAGCAAGACGTTGGACGCGTTGCGCAACGAAGATTTCACGTTGTTTTCGGGATCTGATTTATCGTGGAATAAAAATGAAGCAATGCAAGTCCTGACCAAGGCAATGGACAAGGGAATAAAGTGGGCGTTTTTATCCGTGGGTTATGTTGCAAAGGGGCTTGTACATGGTTACAACATGACGCAAATTAAGTTCGGTAAAAACACCCCAAAACGCCTGCAAAAACCAATGGAACACGCAATTAAAAACCAACGACAAGACTTGGAAAAAGAGAAATCAGCTCTCGATGCGGGGATAAATTCAAATAAGGCAAAAATATCCGCCCAACAAAATATACAAATAAGCACTGGGGTAAGGGATTATGATGCAGAAAGCCAAGCCCTGAAGACGGAACGAGACACAATAGACGACAAGAGACAAAAAATAACAACTGCGCGCGCAAATATTGCGACCGCAAAATCAGGTGTGGCATACACAACAATTGAACGGGAAAGTCAATTGAATGCGCAAAAACAGGAATTGATTAACCAAAACCAAGAAACAATTGCTGAATACAAAAGATATGAAGCAATTTTGAAGAGCGGCCCCGGTATTTCTGTTGATGATCGAAACGTAATCCAAGAAAGAATGGACGAATTACGCAAGACAGCACAACAGCAGGCCGCAAATGCACAGCAGATTGATGCCGAACTGCAGAACATCACAGGTGATGCCCAATATGACAGTTATAAAACAGAGCATGACAAAATCAACAAAGATGAACAGAGCTTGAAAAATGCCGAGGACAAGTGGAACGCACGTGAAGAAGCCGCGAACGACAAAGAAACGAAGTTAAATAAATTCCATGCCGCGACAGAAGAAATTGAATCTCTGAATGCCCACAATACAAAGATGGAAGAACAGTATAAAAAACTAAACGACAAGAAACCAGAAAACAGTAATAGCTTTAAACGATTGATGGATTTTTGGAATAAACTTGAACGTGGGCGTGACAACCGTCTTGGCAAGATGTGGCAATGGGCTGGCAAGCATTCAGAACGTCAGGCTGCGCTGTATCAAGAAATGGCAAATCGAACATTCTGATTATAAAAACGGCATTTGTAATAATGCCGTTTTTTTAAGATTTTATGCCCCCATCCCCGCCTGCACAGGGATGATAAAAAAGGTATCATTTCAATAATTCGCCTGATTTTATATATTCTGAATCTGATTTTTTTAATTTCCTTTGTGCGTGTTTAGCATATTTTTTCGCATCTTTATCTTTGCCAATCATGTTATAATATTCTGCCATTGCCCAATCAGAACGCCCCGCATCCGTATCCCCATATGCGCGCGCCAGCACCCAATATGTTAATGGTGCAGGTTCGTGTAATAATGAACGCTTGCACAGTTCAATTGCATGCGCATTATCGCCCACACCGTTACGTGCAGTCAAGACCAATGCCAAGGCAGTTTCTATCTGTGGCGCATCGTTTGTTAATTCCAGTGATTTTTCATATGCATATACGCTATCGTCGTAATTCCCCAGTTGATATTCAATATCACCTAGCAACTCATAAAAATATGGATTATTCGGGTTGCGATTTATCAATGTTTTTGTTCCTGAACGCGCGGTTGTTAAATCGCCAATTCGCATATTTGAAATCGCACGAGCATAGATTGCTGAATCAGACTTATCCGAATATGGATATAAATTCAACACGTGTGAAGATGTATCGAGGTATCCGATTAATTTTGCGCGAACCAATTCAAATGCGGACGTTTCATTCGATGGGGCTGAATCTGATTTTTTTCCCAATCGTTCTATCTGTGTACGCACATTGTTTAATCGTTCTGTTGTCAGCGGATGATTTATTCGATTTGGGTTTATCTTGGTTTCAAAAGCCCCCGTCATTTCGTGCATTTGTTCAAACACCGTTATAAAACCGTTTGTGTCCAATTTTGCACGATGCATTAAATCAACCCCCATGTTATCAGCAATACGTTCTTCGTCCCGCGTAAATGCCAACATTGACTGTTGCGCAACACCACCTGCCCCCGCCATTACGCCTGCCCCCAGCGTCGGATTGCCACCCGCAACCATCAGCCCAATACCCAATGCCTGAATTAACATTGTGCGTTTCATTTCCGCAGACATACGGTCTGATAACTGCGCAGTGTGCCCACCAAGCATATGCCCCATTTCATGCGCAATAACCGCTTGGAATGCAGATGGATTTTTTATCTGACGCAATAATCCAGTATAGACATAAACATCTTCGCCACCTGATACAAAGGCATTAAAATCATCATCATTTACAATATGTATTTGCAAACGATTTTTTGGAATGTCTGCCGCGGATGCCAACGGTTCTATTAATTCATATAGCAGTTTTTCCGTTTCGGTATCATTTATTAATGTCGCGCCAAATGATGGCAACGATAATAATACTGAAAATATTAAGGCCAATATCCTAGGCACCTTGAATCACCCCACGGTTAAACAAGAACAACAAATCATTCGTCCATGAATCCATTTCGTTTTCGCGCGCCGCACGTGATGCCAGTTTAAACAAATCACGATGTTCACGATAATCAACAAAATGATAATGCAACCAACCACTTTGACGTGTTCCCAATAATTCACCAACACCACGCATCATTAAATCCTGTTCTGCGATTACAAAACCATCTTCGGTTTCGCATAGGACGTCCAAACGTTTTAAACCATCTTCGGATACGTTACGACCAAACAATAATACGCAATACGACTGGGTATTGCCGCGTCCGACACGACCACGCAACTGATGCAATGCCGCCAAACCAAAACGTTCTGCATTTTCAATTACAATAATCGAAGCGCGTGGAACGTCAATACCAACCTCTATCACTGTGGTGGCGATTAATATTTGCATATCTGAATTATCGTCTGCAAATTTCGCCATAACTGCATCACGTTCCTTTTTATCCATTTGACCATGAACAAGGCCGGCCGTCGGAAAATATTCCGTTAACATTTTATGACGCATTTCTGCAGCAGTTGTACCAGTATCATTTTCTGATTCCTGAACCAATGGGCAAACCCAAAAAACCTTTGCCCCCGACAATATTTGTGTACGCAGACGTTCAACCAATTCAATCACACGAGATGATGATATTTTTGTGGTCTTAATTGGTTTACGACCCGCAGGCTTTTCATTTATTATCGACACGTCCATATCGCCATATATTGTCATTGATAATGTTCGTGGAATCGGGGTCGCAGATAATGCCAACAAATCAGGATTGGTACCCTTGGCACGTAAAGCCTCGCGCTGGGCAACACCGAAACGATGTTGTTCATCAACAATTACAAGCCCCAAGTCCCGATATTCAACATCATTTGAAAATAACGCATGTGTACCAACAACTAATCTTGTCCGACCAGACCGTAATGAAATTAACTTTTCACGACGAGATACCCCCTTGTCCCGACCGGTTAAAATATCGCATACGATTCCAATTTTATCGCACTGTTGTTTCAGTTTTATAAAATGCTGCTGCGCAAGGGTATCCGTCGGCGCAAGCAATGCTGTTTGGGCACCAGATTCTGCCATTTTTATCGCCGCAGCAAGTGCAACGACCGTCTTTCCGCTGCCCACGTCCCCCTGAACCAAACGCATCATCGGCGTATCTTTTGCCATGTCTGTAAAAATTTCATCACAGACGCGTTTCTGGGCACCGGTCATTTCAAATGGCATAGACGCCCAAAATTTTCCCATCAAATCATATTTTTTTGCGCGTGGCGCGCGACGATTACGAACATCTGTACGATTGCGACGACTGATTACAATAGCCGATTGATGCGCCAGTAGTTCACAATATGATAATTTTGCCATATAGGTTGCGTTTGGAGATAAATCTTCATTTGATGTTGGAAAATGTACATGTTCCAATGCATCAAAAAATTCAACAATCCGTTCATCTGATTCGCCACGTAATTTATCCGGCAACAATGCAAAAATCTGATCGCGAATGTTTGAAAAAATCTTTTGGGTTAAACCTTCGCCTGCAGGGTAAATTGCCTGAACAGATGGGATTTTTGATGCGTTTTGTAATTCTTCTATAAAATCGGGATGGTTTATTGTCGGACGTGATGTGTTTTCCAATTTTCCAGAAATCATACGCCACTGACCAATTGGCAACTTCTTTAACCAATAATCAAGGTAATTCGCATTAAAAAACTGAACAATAACAGTATTATTCATCTTGTCATTGCAAATTACCTGAGTCGGACGACGGCGACCACGACCAAACGTCCCGCCATTCTTATGCGATTTTATTAACAATGGTATCGTTATTGTTTCGCCTGATATCGCATCAGATATATTTTCAGTTATACCACGTGCACGTATATATGATGGGTGATGCAATAAAAAATCCAAAACACGTCGCCCCCCCAATACTTCTTCTAATCGTGTGGCAAGTACCGGCCCAACCCCCTTGATAAACTGCAAATCTGTGTTTAAAAAATCAAATAATTCATGTTTCATATACTTATAAGGTAATGAATTTTACACAAATATTCAATATCTAATTAAAATTAATTGGGTTCACATCAATTTTAACACGAATATTGGCAGGCTGTTTCACCTTGGCCAGCCAATGCGCAACAATCGGTTGCAGGTTCGAATTGCGACCGCCTGCAACAAGGAAGCGCATACGATACCAATTTCTTATTTGATAAATTTGCGCGGTAATTGGCCCCATAATTTTACCACCATTCAGGCTGGGGGCTGCAGCAGCTAAATCAGCACAATATCGTTGCAGAACGGGTTCACGTTCGCCTTCTACAATAATTGCGATTAATTGACCATATGGTGGCATTTGTGCCGCACGGCGCCCCGCCATATCCGCATTCATAAATAAATCCCTGTCATTGTTGCAAATCGCGGTTATAACAGGGTGTTCTGGTTGATATGTCTGTAATAAAACATACCCCTTGTGTTCGCCACGTCCTGCGCGTCCTGCAACCTGAAACAATTGTTGAAACGTATGTTCGCACGCACGGAAATCTGTACCAAACAATCCCATGTCGCTATCAACCACACCAACCAATGTTAGATTTGGAAAATGATGCCCCTTGGCCAGAATTTGTGTTCCAATAATTATATCGATTTCGCCATTTTCAATTTGTTTTACCAATCGTTCAAGGGCCTGACGCGACGTAATTATATCACTTGATACCAACGCGGTACGCGCATCTGGGAATTTTATGTTAACTTCCTGTTCTATCTTTTCAAGACCAACACCACGCATTGATACATCCGTACCACAATCCGGACATACCTTTGGCTGGGGGGCTGTGCGCCCGCACATATGACATAATAATTTTCCAACGCGTTTATGATATGTCATACCAACACTGCAATCGGGACATGTTGCGGTCCAACCACATTTTTTACATTGTGTAATCGGTGCAAAACCACGACGATTTATAAACAGCATAATTTGCTGCCCCTTGGTTAGGGTTTCTTTTATCGCATCGCATAATGGCGCTGATAAAAAGCCAGTCTGTTCTGCATTATCTACAATATATGGTTCGGGACGATTTTCGCGCAAATCAATTGTTGAAATCGTTGGTAATTCTGCGCCACCAAAACGAGACGTTAATTTCAGATGGTTATATTTGCCAACATTTACATTTTCAATTGTTTCTGCCGCAGGGGTCGCACTGGCCAAAACGACAGGAATTTGTGCAATTTTTGCACGTAAAATTGCCATGTCGCGCGCATGATAATTCCCCATATCTTCCTGCTTGTACGAACCGTCATGTTCTTCATCAATTACAATCAGCCCCAAATCCTGCCATGGCAAGAACAATGCGCTGCGGGTTCCGACAATTATTTTGATTTTACCATTTAAAACCCCACACCAAATTTCACGCCGTTTCGCAGCAGTTAAATTACTGTGCCAAACCACAGGCGGCGCACCAAACCTAGACTCAAATCGGGACATAAACTGCGCCGTCAATGCAATTTCAGGCATCATTAACAATACGGATTTACCGTTTTTGTACGCCGTCCATGCAGAATCAAAATAAACCTGTGTTTTACCACTGCCCGTAATTCCATCAAGTAAATTAACAGAAAAACCACCATCCAAAATAGATTTATTGATTGTGTCCGCTGCATTTTGTTGCCCATTGTTTAATTTTATATTGCCACAATCATTGTAGATAACAGTATCAGTATTTTTCTTTTTTTCTATTTCACCTGCGGGTATCAATGTTTGATTTTTTATCATTGTACGAATGACAGCAGGGCTTACCCGCGCAATGTTTTGAATGTCATTCATTGTCATTGGTTCATTATCATTCGAGGCAAACGCATCCATGACTGCTAAACGATTTTCTGTCATACGTGTTTTGTTTTCAAAATTAAACGAATACAATTGTTCCATGCATGGCGGCATAAATGCATCAGGAACATTCACAATTAATCGTAAAATCATCCCAAGTGGCATCAGTGTCCATTCAGACATTTTCTGTATCCACTGTAAATCGATAACATTTAATTTTGCGTCATGTACAACAGATATATTTTTTATTTTTTCAGGTGGCAAATTACTGTCCCCAATTCCCCAAACAATACCAACACACGGTCTGTTCATAACATTGACAGAAACAAATGTTCCGATATCAGCAGACGCATTCAAACGATAATCATATCCCGCGTTTGGGATATTAGAAATCAGAACTTTTACAATTGCGCCGGCATTAAACATACATATAAAATACTTATTTTTTTATAGATTTTCAATAGCAGATTGTGTAATATTTCCGCAAGAGGAAAAAAACATGTTATGGCGCTTGTATTTCGAAATTCTTGATTTTATAGCAGGTTTTATACCGAACAAAAAACTGCGCGAACGCGTCAGGCATGTACATTTGTATGATTATCGTCGAAAATTCAATGCGTTGCGTAATATAATCCCAAATAGGGAATTTAAAAACATTCGTATTATCAAAGGCGGCTGGAATATTGGTTTTATTGTTGACAATAAATATGTATGCAAGATAAGAAAAGCATTTGATAAATCAACCCCGACTGAACGTATTATGCGCGAAAAACGTATAACAGATACATTTCGGTCAATTGTACCGTTAAAGATTCCACAGATAGATATAATTGAATCGAATGGTTTTACGTTTTACAAGTATAATTTTATCCCGGGCAAGAATTTGAACCGTATGTCAAAACGCACAATTATCAAGCACGGATGGGAATGGGGAACACAGTTAGCAGAATTTATTTATGCAATGCATAATTATGACACACCAGATATCGCTGATTTAAAAGACGGGGCGGGTGATGGTTGGAACCATAATGATATCTGTAACAATATAATAGTTAATCCGAAAACAATGAAAATTGTTGGCTTGATTGACTGGGAATATGCCGGTTGGGGAACCTTGGATACAGAATTTAAAAACTGTACCGCTTTTTCAAAGAAGATAGAAAATGCGGGATTAGGTGTCGCAATACAGATACATTATCATATTCTTAGCAAGAAAAAGAAAAAATAAACCCTGATTATTGTTGACAAATAAAAATATTTGACTATATTATACCTGTGGCAGATATAACCAAGGGGGATTTGATGTCAAATAATAAATACGCACCATCTTCAGAAAAACTACGTTTGTTAGAAGAATATAAAAAATACATTGCAGAATCGTTGGTACGCGATTACCACATCGGGGGCATCGTAGATTTAACAAATCTATGGCAAAATTGGGTTACAGAATTAAAATATTCAGAAAAACTAGAAAATTTTGTTGTTGAACGTTCCAAAATATTTCTGCGTATAATGAAATGTAGTGATGCAAACTCAAAAAATCCTTACTTTTTAAAATCCTTGGTAAATTCAATGGCTGATTTTGTTTCTATGTATTCATGTCAATCAGGTCTTGTTCCACGTAATCAGGCCAAAGATGCACTGATTTACCGTTTATGGAATGAAAATGAACAAATCCAAGGCCTGTTGTGTCATAATTCAGTAAAAAAGAATAAATCTAGCAAACAGCGCCATAAAGCAAATCAGCGTGATAAAAAATATAAACAACAACAACACGCAGAAGATGCAGCAAAAATCGCAACAGAAGTTAAAAATCTATTTTTTAATGCAAAAATGCTGCCGACTAAAAAAAGATAAATAAAAAAAGGAAAAACATGAACAAGAATAACCGTGAATTTTCACCAATTGCACAAAAAATATTTGACGAAATGTTTGTGCCATATATTGCAAATGAATTTAAATCTGTCGCAAGAATATCGTATCTTAGCGATGAAGAAGCGCGTAAAAAATGGCGTTTTGCATATGGGTTTAATCCTGCGATTGCAAATCATTTATTACGCGAAGCCGGTATGTTTTATGTATTGCATTTTGACCGAAAAGATAAATTTGCCACAGATATAAATATATTACATGATTTGGCGACATTAATGTCAGAATACATGGTTCCGTATTTTATGAAATCGGGACTGTTCGAAGATGAACAAGCTGCGTTTGATATGCTAAACCAAAGACTGTATGTAAAAAACACATTTATTAATCGTCAGATTGCGCGCATTCGTCAACACAATAAACGTGCAAAACGCAAGGACAAAAAAAATCAGCTAATCCAAGCCAAGGGAATTGTAGAGGCGATTGATACTTTTATTGCTGCGCTTCAAGAAACAACTAAAAAGAAGAAACGCAAACGTTTCATTCGCAATGCGATTGACATCGACCAATTTGTTGATAAACAAAATAATAACGATCATCAAAAATCAGCGGGTGAATTTAGTAAATTAGAACAACAAATCGCTGAATTCAAAGCCAGCAAAAGAAAACAAAATCAAAAATAAAACATCCCCCAATTGGGGGATTTTTTTATAACCAGCTTCAACTGTTCACCAAAAATATTCTATAAACTATTCTGATATATCCCTGACCTCTGCTTCTACAACACCATCCCAACAAAGATCAAAATCTTCTTTTGAACCAATATAATGCTTTCTCGCCCATTTAACAAAGGATTCAGGAACAGTTGTTACATATTCATCTGAAATTTTGCAATTTCTGAAACCACTTTTTATAATTTTTTAAATTCTCGTCAAGAATTGATCTACCTTGGTTATATGGTCCCGGCCAAACACGAAAAGATTGATTAATTACACCCTGAGTTAATTCTCGAACTCTTGTATCTCCTTCTAATACACCAACAAACCCTAGTCCCCCTTGTTTCATACGGTTTTGGGTATCAGCGTCAAGAATTGTAGTTCTTAAATCGCCTATTTTAGAATCCAACATATCCGCAATTGCCTTCAATTCAGGTGAATCATAATGTTTTATAATATCAGCCAACCCCCCTTTATTAAACCATCCATCATTGCCAATACCACCAAAAAATTCCCATTTGCCAGTTTCAACATCAATTTTCCCTGCAGTTCCTGTGGATATATAAAAGGGGATTTTTCTATCAGCCACACTAACCAAAATTATAGGACGACCGCTAACCTGACCAAAATGTTTATTAACATCAACAACCACATCGTGTCCATGAATTTTCCCAATTGAAAAAGGTTGTTTTTTGTTTAACAAATTATTTAAGTTGTTTACATTATTTGCAACGCTTGGATCAATATTTCTGATATTATTACCAAAAAGCCAGTTACTTGGTGCATTATCCCATGCCCCAAAAATATTTTCTCTTGATAATGCGATAAAATATTCATCTTTGGTCGTCTTGTTTGCTGATACGAAATACCCATCCTGTTGCGCAACATCAATCAGATTTTTAATATGTGAATCTGATGCGCGACTGCGGTCAATGACTACACGTATATATCGTGGATTTCCCGGAAGCGAGCTACTAGTTTGCCATGTCATTTTTGTTATAAATGACATACCCGAATCAGGGCCCCACATTCTTGTTAATTTTGCAATAAATGGCGCATCATTGTAAACCTCTTCCCCGAGAGCAAATGCACGTTTCCAAAAACGTGCCAACTTGGCATCTAGTTTACTCACCCTTCGTACAATATTATCTGCGTTCCCCGATACGAGCGATACCACAAATACTGCGGCAACGCCAGTGGCCGCAAATATACTGCGGATAGATAATGCAGAATCTAACATAGCATCATTAAAACCAGAATCAGTTAAAAGATCAGACAACTTTCCAAAATATCCCGAAACAGATGCAAACTGTACATCATTCAAGTCTTTGAGTACATATTCTATATCTGCTGAATATTTGGTTACAAGTTCCTTTGCACATTCTGAATCACTACATTTATCTGCTTCTATAGCAAAACTTTTTGCGGTTTCATTTGGATATGAATTTATAAAATCTTCCAGGGTGTAAAATGCGGCTTCTATTCCAACATCTATTGCAACCGTTGCGATTCCCCAAGCAACGCCACCACTTATCGCAAAATATGGTGCAGCAACAATGCCGATAGTCGTTAATAAATCATTTATTTTTTTATTAAATTCGTACGGTTCCTTGAACAAACAGGCCTGCCAATCTTCACGCCATATTACACCTGTTGGTAATTTGTCGTTATAAGACATGCATTCTTCCTTGCTCGATATACCAAAACAACGATCGCCACGCGACTGAAATCCAGATTTGAAACAGATTAATTCAGCCACACCATGACGTACATCACCATGAACCGATTCAAATAAATCATCAAAAACAAAATCAATTGGTTCGTCGTTAACATAACATGTTAAAACGTCATCATTGCCACTTGTTCCCCTTAGAAATTTATCACAGCGGATATTATTTTTACTTTCTGGGAACACCATCCCCAAATAAGATGGTAAAAATTCAACCGCATCCTGAAGGCGAACTTCTACCTCAGAAAATATCATGTTATCAAATTGACCGATTGTGCGCAAATCAGAAACCATAGAATTATCTTTGGCAAGGATATAACACTTGCCATTTTCAAACGATGAACCATGTCCGATAACAGATGCAAATGCAGCCATTTGACCATTGCAAATATCCATAGAAACGTTTTCACAATAATCTTTTTCAAGTGAGTTATCATGAAATTTCCCGCCAAATATCTTGCATAAATGTTTGCCTTCTGAGGAATATTGTAATGGCACCCCACTAACAACATCCTTATCATTTAATGAATTAAACTGAAATTCATATGCATTGCCGCCCGCCGTACACAGAATATAATCATCGCCAGTGTAATTAATTGTGGGATTTTTTGCCATGCATGTGAATTGTATGCCATTATTCTTGCCATATTGATAAATAAATTCGCGCGCAACAGGGGCCACAGTCTCTAAATCGCTAAATTCACGTACACACGTACCGCCACCGCCATGACACGATTGCTTATAATTTACGCGATAACCGTCAGCGCCGACACAACTAAACGTCTTGTCCCCGTTTGTATCAACAGCGGTTATAGTCCATACACCATTCGCGTTTTTACAAGCTTCCTTGTTATCAGTTGAAATTATGGTTATTCCAAAATTGGATAATTCTGCGATTCTATTTATATAATCACGACATTTTTTCTGACCATCAAATTGCGTTACGTTCCAGCCAGCCATGTAACAAACCTGATACACATCTAAAACCGTTATATAACCATTATCACGGTTGTAACATTTTTCATATTCTTCCATGACGTCATATTGGTTTTCTGGTGCCACCATTTCCATTGTGGCTGTAGCAAAGCCATTGACATCAAATCTGATGGACGGTTGAATATCATCTGCAAATAATGGCAGCGATATAAACAGTAAAGGCAATGTGGCGATTTTATTCATCATTTTAATACCCCTGTACATTTTTCAGATACGTTTGCAACTTTCTTAATCGCGGCGATTTGTGTTGCGTTCATAATGGTCGCAACCGCAGATGTCGCAGTTGAACCAACAGACATGACATTCGCAGCAGTATTTAATTTCTTTTCCTTTGCCGCGTTTTCTGCGTTTTTATCGGTATTTGCAACCGCTGATACCGCCGTGCCTGTAACACCGGTCGCGGCGCCAATTGATGACGATATCATCGCGCCCTTGGCGCGTTTATTTATTTTAGATACATCAACATATTCATATTCGCCACATGCGGATATTATTGTTTCAGCCTCGGATACGTCTTCGCCGTTTATACGAGCCTGAACCACAGAATCACGAAGGGAAGAAACTGATTTTACACAATCAGAAATTTGCGTTTTAAGATCTGCATCAACCTTGTTCGTGCCGGCAATTACAGCACCCGCAATATTGGTCGCAGCACCAGTTGCCAACAAACCTGTGCGCCAATTACCAAGTTTTTTGGATTTATCTTTTAATTTTTCCTGTTCCGATTTCCAAGAATTTAGATTTTCCTTATCTGCATCTGTTAAATTATCAAAGCGCGCAAAAAATGCTTCCCAATCGGCTTGTTTACTATATGTGGCTTTACCCAACAAGTTCTCTTCCTTTTTTCGTATACGTTCGATAATTTCTTGCAATTTTTTATCATTGTTTGCCTTCATAAAACCTGTTGCCGTCGCACCTGCACCCGCAACCGTACCAACAGATGTAATCGCGGTATTAATTCCAGCCATTGTTTTTAAATCTGATAATTCGTCGTCAATGCCAACGCATGCCGTGTATGTCGCACGTAGCGCATCGTTTAATGATAACACTTCGCCAAATGATGATAAAGGAATCCCCATCATTAAAAAAAACAGAAATAAACGCACCCCGCCCCCCTTTTTTCTAAAAAAAACACCGCCATAACACAAAGCGGTTGGAGGTTCACAACTATTATTTCAGAAAATAGCGGGCTTATTCAATTTATTCACCGCC
>JAFYXQ010000013.1 GCA_017546085.1 Alphaproteobacteria bacterium
CGGAACATTGGCCGGCGCCGGGGCAACCGTGTCAGGGGCGCTAAAAATGAAAACCGACGACACGGCAACTTCTCTGCAGGAAATCTTAGATCAAATAAAAGAAAAAAATAAACCCGGAAGTACCCCATATTCAAAAGAAGAAATAAATAAATTATTCGCAGAATTTAATGCTTCATATCAAACAGCCGTAACCGAAAATAACGCACAGTCAGAATTAGATCAACTGAACAAAAAATCTCAAAAAATGGGTAATTGGCGTACCGGTCTGTTGGCAACAAGCACAGCAACCAGCATCACAGGCGCAATATTATCTAGCAAAAGCAAAGCGGACGCCGACCTTGAGGCATCCATCGACGCATGCAAATCATCGGTTGAAAATCTGCGCAATGCGATAATGCAGGCACGTATTGACGGCCTTGATATTTCAGAAGCAAACGAAATCGCATCTGCATGTGGCGAATACGAATACGTTGACCTGACAAAAATTAATTCCAAGGCCAAGGGCGCAACCATTTCTTCGTCAATCGGTGCCGCAACTGGCGCCACAGGCACCGCATTATCTGCAGTTGCAAACGGCGACAAGGTTCGCGGAGATAATACCGAAGAAGGACAAAAGAAAGAAAAATCAATGAACATTGCCGCTACTGCTTTATCGGGAACAACCGCTGCAGCGTCATTAGTATCTGCGATATTTAGTGGCACACAAATCAAAGAAATCAAAAAAGTTTCATCAGTAGCTGAAAAATGTACGGGGGTATTGAAATGAAAAAAAATCTTATAATATTATCAATGTTGACATTACCAATATCTGCAAATGCAAATTTACTTCCAATAAATATGGATACATTTGCTTCGGTAATGCTTTCTTTTGGGGACAAAGCAGGAAGCGCCGCACAGGTTGTGTTAACTGATTTGGTGGCAAACAATGGCAAAGGGATTCAACCAAGCACCGTGTGGTCTATTTGCAGCGAAGGCGGGGTTGACATCGCAACCGACAAAGGGAAAACAGAATGTGGAAACGTATTTGTAAAATTAACTGCAGGTATTCCACAGGCTGAACAAAACGATCAAACCCGCGAAAAATTAGAATATCTGGATTCAAAGCCGACATTGCTTGCTGTTAATGAATCTACGGCACCATCAATTGATACAACTAATATTGCATCAGCACCTGGGATTACAAGCATAGATACGTATGAATTTCAATTGAGTGCACAACAACGCGCTATCGATTCCTTGGAAGACGACTATAAAGAACAACAAAAGCAAGCTGAGGAACAAAGAAAGGCAGATGAAAAAGCTGCATATTATGCAACACCAGAAGGTCAATTAGAACTGCTGAGCCAAGAAGAAAAGAACATAAAAAAACAAATAAAAGAGGCAGAAAAGAAAGCTGAAGATCAAAGAAAGGCAGATGAAAAAGCTGCTAAGGCTGCAAAAGAACAAGCTGAAAAAGAAGCTAAGGCTGCAAAAAAGAAAGCAGAAGAAGAAGCTGAGGCCGCTAAAGAACAAGCTGAAAAAGAAGCTGAACTAAAAGAAGATATTGAAAGAAAGAAAAAATACCTGCAACATCTAAAAGATGGTGGTGAACCAAAAAGCAACATCCAACTTCGGCGAGAAGAAAGACAAGCCGGCCGAACTGCAAAACGGGAAGATAAAAAAGCGAATAACGAAGCCAAGAAAAAAGCCGCCGATGCAGAAAAAAATACCCAGCTGCAACAAGAAATAACAGCAAAAACGGCCGAATTAGAAGAACTGAGACAAAAACTATTAAACACAACCTCAGATGAACCATTGGCGATAAATACAGAAAACTAAAAAATGCACCAAAACATCCCCAATTTATGGGGATGTTTTTTACTGTAATACCATGCTGATTATTATGTCGATAACAAGCGTAGTAAAATTCCCCCCCCACAAAGCATATTAGAAAACAGTTTATTTAAACAAAAAAATCCCCCGTATCACACGGGGACAGGATTCTATTTCTGCTTTACATTTTCTTTATTATGATAATCATGTGGGGTGCCATCATTTTGTGGGAATGAATACAGCGCACATTACTTATCTGGTGCATAAGTAATAACCCCAAATGTTTCTCAATCTACCCCAAGAAAAAAATAAGACTTATTAAATAAATAGCTTACTATCATTTGGCATAAACTTACCATGAAACTATTTTTTCTTTGTCATCTTTTTTGTTTTTTTCTTTGCCGTTTTCTTATCTGCCACAGCCTTTTTAGTTTCCGTTGGTGTGGATTTTGATTTTTCGGATTTTATTTCTTTTTTAAAGATATTTAATCCATCGGCCAAATTTTTCATCATGCCTGGAATTTTGTTTGAACCAAACAAAATTAAAACCAACACAACGATTATTAGAATTTCAGCCCATCCAAAACGTCCAAACATATTTATCCCCTTTTTATCCGTTATTATTTTGCAACATAGCAATCCAAACCGTCTGATTTAGCATTTCTGCAAAAACCATTTGCATCCTTGGCATTTTGGAATGCGACACGCAGTCTATACGTTGTTGAACCATTTTGCAACTGTGCCGCCAAAATAACAAATTGTTTTCCAGCAAACAAACTCTGATGTGCGGCTTGAATCTTGCGCTGCGCCGCCTGTGCCAATTCACGTGTGCTGTACGATCCAAATTGAACATACCAGCTACCCGCAGCAGGACGCGCCGTTTGTGTTTTTACAGCCTGTTTAGCGGTCGATTTTGCGGCCGGCTTTGTTACAGGCACCTTGGCTGGTGCAGTTGTCGTGCGCGGTTTCACTGTTTGTTTTTCTTCTGCCGCAGGATTAAATTTCACCTCTTTGCGTTCTTCAACAACACGCACAGGAATCCCAGCAGTTGGTTGTGGTTCAGGCTGCACAACCGGCGCTGGCTGCTGCGGTTGTGGTTGCACCTGCACTGGCGGAACAACAACCGGCGTTGGCTGTACTTGCTGTGGCTGTGGTTGCGCCTTCACAGGTTGTGTTGGTGGCAAAACATTCATATCCACCGGTGCCCCTGTACCATCAACAACAATTGCAGGAACATCCAAATCAACCTCCATCGAAGATGAAGAATCATCACCAACCGTACGCACAATAATAAACGTCGCCAACACGATAATAACCGCACTTACCCCCCATAACAACCAGGGTTTCTTTGGACGTGGCGCAGCAAACGGCGTTGTTTCCGGCAATGCATCCATTGAATCATTATCATCTAAATCTAATAAATCTAAGCTGTTATCATCGTTCATGATAAATCCCCCCATATTTTTTTATTCGTAAACATTATATCATAAAAAAAACCAAAGACAAAACGCTTTGGCTTAAAAAATTATTTTGGCATCTGACCGAAATTTGGCGGAACAATCAATTTATGGTTTTCTTCAACAATTGGTTCTACTTCGCATTTATTGGCACACCCCGAAACAACAACTGGAACAGCAACCAGCGCAATTAAAAATAAAATTTTTTTCATATATTTTTCCCTTCATTTATTTTATGGGGCAGATACCCTGCCCCATTTTTTTATAACGGCATCCTTGTTGCATTTTGCATCATTTGAACAAATTCAGAAAGTGGAATTGTTTCCTGTTTTTGTTCACCCAAACGACGCAAAGTAACCGTTTTGTCCGCCATTTCTTTTTCACCTACAACCGCAACAATTGGTGTTTTTGCCAAGGACAATTCGCGGATTTTATAGTTAACCTTTTCATCACGCAAATCTGCGCGGGTATTAATACCAACACCACGCAACGCAGTCACAACTTCGTTTGCATAATCTGCGTGTTTTTCAGAAATAGGCGTTACCACAACAGGTTCTGGACTTAACCACAATGGCAGATGTCCGCCTGTGGATTCCAAATAAATACCCATGAATCGTTCAATTGTTCCCAATATTGCACGATGCAACATAATTGGTCTATGTTTTTCACCATCTTCGCCAATATAACTTAAATCAAATCGTTCTGGCAAATTCATATCCAATTGAACAGTACCGCAAACCCATACACGACCAATCGCATCACGCATAGAAATACCAATTTTTGGTCCATAAAATGCCCCCTCGCCTTCGGCAACAGTATAATTTGCATTTGCAGACTTCAATGCATTATGCAAAGTACTTTCTGCGAAATCCCAAACTTCATCTGAACCAATACGAAATTCTGAATCAGGTCTTGTTTCCAACGTCATATGAAGTTCATCAAAGCCCAACGCGCTATAAACATCCTTAATCAGATTCAGTGCTTTTGTTACTTCTTCTTCCATTTGATCTTCTGTACAGAAAATATGAGCATCGTCTTGTGTCATTTCACGAACACGCATCAATCCCGCCAAAGAACCCGATGATTCATAACGATGAACCTTACCAAATTCAGCAACATACATTGGCAAATCTTTATAAGACGTAATTCCATGTCCAAACACCAACATCCCCCCTGGACACGACATCGGTTTTACACAAAAATCCTTACCGTCCTGTGTTTTGCCCGCATAGTTATGAGACGCATATTTTGCCCAATGCCCACTACGTTCCCACAGGCTACGTTCCATAACGGTCGGGGTTGATATTTCCAGATAGCCTTCCCTGTTCTGACGCGCACGAATAAAATCAATCAACTTGCGATAAATTTTAAATCCTTTGTCATGCCAAAATACAGACCCCGGCGCATAATCAGGTTCGAAATGGAACAAATCCATATCTTTGCCGAGTTTTCGATTATCGCGTGCGGCCGCTTCTTCTTGCATTTTCAAGAAATTATCCAAATCTTCCTTGGATACAAATGCATCAACATAAATACGTTGTAACATTTTATTTTTTGCATTCCCCTTCCAGTAGGCGCCCGCAACACTTCGAATTTTGAAAGAATCACGTGGCAAATCCTTGGAACTTTCCACATGTGGACCACGACATAAATCAACGAAATCGCGGAATGTATAAATTGACAACGCCTCACCCGCGGCATCATATTCATTCAACCATTCCATTTTGTATGGTTGTTCTGCAAAAATTTCCTTGGCTTCGTTTAATGCGACATTACGCTGTTCAAAGCGCCCATTTGATTTAATCAAATCGCGCATTTCTTTTTCGATTTTGGCAAAATCTTCTTCTGAAAAACGGTATTCTGTATCGAAATCATAATAGAACCCATTTTCAATTGCCGGCCCCCCTGCGAATTTAACGTCAGGATGTAATTTTTTAACCGCCGCCGCCATAACGTGCGCCAATGAATGACGAATCACTTCGATATCATAAGACATATAAAAACCTTTTTATTTTATTGTTTATTTGATTTATTTGATTATAGAAATTTACGCGATTTATCGCAACATAGAAATTACACCCCCAACGGGGTTGTAGTAGTTGTAGTAAAGAAAATTTTAAACAAATTCATAATCTATATCATACGCACATTCATTGACAAAATCAAGATTTATATTTCACCACATCCCTATCTCAACTTACTATGCTTACATGTCTTGCGACACCATACTAATGCAGACTTATATCTATCGCGCGCCTCATTAAAACATAATGATACGTCCCCACAAATCTGAAAAACTGACAAATTACATCCATGTGGATAATACACATTTGGTCTGTTCACAGGAAATTCAAATAACTTCTTGTCCCCAGCATATATTTCAGGAAGCACCCTAAAAAATTCCGCCCCAATATCACCAAAAAATCTGGCCTCCGTTGACAACACACGCAAATTCATCGACAACTTGCATTTTTCTGCGCATCCATCACAGACATAGGGGTATTCTAATTTAATTTCCCTGAACGGGTTTTGTATAATCTGACCTTCGTCCACTTTGGCATTTTTCTGATATTCATATGGCACAGTGCATCCCTTTTACAAATCCAAGATACAACCAAACAGAACCGCAAAGAAGAAACATACCGTCCCCCCAATTACAAACAGGTGCCACACCGCATGTGAAAATTTCATACGCCGCCACAGATAGAATATCACACCAATTGTATAAGATAATCCACCCGCCAATATAAACCACAAACCGCGTTCTGGAATATTACGAATCATCGCCGGCAGTATAAATAATAACGTCCATCCCATCGCGACATACAATGCCACCATCCAACGAGGCTGTTGTTTTGGATTTTTTATTTTCATATAGGAACCAAATAAAACGATTCCCCACAAAATTCCGAACACTATCCACCCCAGCAAACCGCGTAAATTTACCAACAAAAATGGTGTATATGTTCCCGCAATCAAAGCATAAATCGCAACACTATCCCAAACCTCAAAAAAGCATTCTGATTTCTTGCCGATTGTTGCATGGCACATTGTTGAACCAAAATACAGGGTTATCATTGTAACACCAAATATAGCACACGACACAACCGCCCACGCATCACCATTGATACCCGCGAATACAACCAACAAGGTCAAGGCAGCAATTGCCAAACCAATTCCAATACCATGTGTTAAAATATTTACAATTTCTTCCGCATGTGTTGATGGTTTTTCCCAACGGAACAATCCAGTTGCACGCAAAACCTTTAATAATTTTGATGCATGTTTATCTTTTTTTACAGCCTTGATTCTGGCACGTTTTGTCTGTGTCATTTTATTGCCCCTTCGATTCGTTTAATTACACGTTCTGCGCCCATAACCGACATAATAGAATACAAATCTGGTGTATTTGTACGACCCGATAATGCCACACGCAAATTCATTGCCACATCACCATTTTTAATCCCCAACGATTCGGCTACTGCAACGATTTTTGCCCACCATGTGTCTTTATCATCCGCCGCATTATAATTTTTCAAAAATTCACGTAATGCGTCCATATTAAATTCATATTCAGTATTTGGAACAAATAATTCATCCCAAAAGAATGCAACATTTTCCAACGTCTGCGACCAAGTGATAAAGTCCTTGCGTACACGTTTTGGATTATCGCGTTCAATACCCAAAACACCCGTCAGGTATTCAACATCCGCCACCTGCATTTTGTTAATATCGCTGCCATATTCATTTGCCCACTGGGTAACGCGCGCAACCAATTCCGGTACAGGCAACGAACCAATAAATTCCTTGGCCCACCATTCAAGTTTTTTCATATCAAACAACGACCCAGATACCGGCATTTTCTTTGGACGCATTTCGTAATCCCAGAACGATTTAACCTGGCCCTTTACTTTTGCTTCTTCATATCCCGGCGCCAAAATATTTCCCAGATATTCAATCACAGATTCAACTGGCCAACCCGCTTCCAAGAAAAATGCAACATTTGCCTCTGGGTCTTTACGCTTTGACAATTTTCTTTGCTTGCCTGTTTCTTCATCAATCTTATCCAATGTCGCAATATGAACATATGCAGGCAATTCCCATCCCATCATATGAAACATCTGAACATGCATTGCAAACGTTCCAAAATAAGACTCATCACGAACAACATGTGTTGTGTGCATAAAGTGATCATCACACAAGTGTGCAAAATGATACGTTGGCAACCCATCCGTAGATTTAATTAAAACAGTATCTTCATTATGTTCTGGCACAGACAGCGCCCCACGCACCGCATCTTTGCAGAAAATACGCTGTTCTGGATTACCCATTGAATACAGACGAATTGATGGCACTTCGCCATTATCTAAATGCGCGATAATTTCTTCTTCGGTTAAATCCCTATCACGTGCCCATTCACCATAAATCCCCGTTGCAAAACCTGCCGCTTTTTGATTTTCACGAATTTCGTCCATTTCTTCCTGGGTTAAAAAGCACGGATATGCCAACCCACGTGCCAATAAATCTGCCGCCACAGAATGATAAATATCTTTACGTTCTGATTGATAATATGGTCCATACACCGGATCGTTTTCATACGTAATTCCAAATTCAGCCAACGAATTTATGATAATATCAACTGCATCTTTATTTTCACGCTTTGTATCTGTATTTTCAATACGTAACAAGAACACACCACCTGACTGTTGTGCCAACTTATAACTAATCAGTGCACTATACAAATTACCCAAATGCATATAGCCTGTTGGACTGGGGGCGAAACGTGTCACTTTAACCCCCTCGCCCAGATTGCGTGCGGGGAATTTTGCTTCTAATTCATCCAATGTATATTTTGGTGCCGCGCCCAAAACACGTGCGATTAAATCTTTTGATAAACCCGTTCTCATTTTTGTTTTCCTTTTTCCCATTCTGATTTTAATTTTGAATACATTACAATATCATAAATGACACCTGGGCGCACAATTTCACGTTGACGCAAAATCCCGTCCTGATTAAACCCCAGCCTTTCTGGAATTGCGCGTGACTTTTTATTATCCACCGCCGCTTGAATTTCGACACGATTCGCGCCCCAAACATCAAATGCTAAACCAGTCAATTTTTCAACAGCACGCGTCATAATTCCGCGACCATTCATCGCCCTATCCAACCAATAACCAATTTCTATTGTTTGTTTTGACCTATGTTCCTGCACAAATCCAACCATTCCACGGATAGCCGCATTTACAGAAATAAAATATTTTCCCGTATCTGCCTGGGCCACAGATTGAACAACGCGAAA
>JAFYXQ010000014.1 GCA_017546085.1 Alphaproteobacteria bacterium
ATCCCCATCATTAAAAAAAACAGAAATAAACGCACCCCGCCCCCCTTTTTTCTAAAAAAAACACCGCCATAACACAAAGCGGTTGGAGGTTCACAACTATTATTTCAGAAAATAGCGGGCTTATTCAATTTATTCACCGCCCTCCAACCGAGGTTGGAGGTATTTTTTGTCCCCACGGACATCTGAAATAAGGGTTGTGACGCCCAACATAGTTCGCGCTATGTTAGGATTATTATAATATAAATCAAAAATATTTGTAAAGAGCTATTTTATGATTTTTTTCACATCTGTGTCTGTCGGTATGTGGTCGATAATAATATTTGGATTATACTGTGTGCGAAACCATGTACGCTGACGCTTCGCGTATTGGTTCGTTTTATTTATCCAGTCTGATATACATTCTTCGTAACTTTTTTCACCACGCAGATACGCACACAACTGCGCCGCACCAATCGCACGACGTTCATCCCAGTTGGAATCGATTACTGCCCCTGCCTCCGTCAGGGCGCCACCCGACAACATTTCCGGTATTCTTGCGGCAATACGTTCGCGAAGAAGATTAGAATCAGGATTAATTAAAATACGAACTGCATTTGGAATAACCGCGCCTGTACGTGGCAGGTTTTGAAATTCTGATAAATGGCGACCGGTTTGCAAAAAAACCTCGATAGCGCGGGCGATACGCTGAGGGTCCGTTGCGCTGAATTCAGGAGGTAACATTGCACGTGCAGCATTTATATCGTTTGCCACCATTGTGCGCGCGCGTTCGCGATTTTCATCACTGATATCAGGCATGGGTGAAATACCATTAACAAGTGCGTTTATATAATACCCTGTGCCACCAACAAATATGGGTGTGCGACCGCCCTGTACCGCGACTTCGTATTCCCTGCGCGCTAAATTTAGGTAATCTGCAACACTTATTTGTTCTGTCAATGGCAAAATGGAAAATAGCCTATATGGAATGCCATCAATATCGTCCGACAAGTCGCGTTCTGCAAATGGACTGGCCGCGATGGATTCAATGCCGCGATACATCTGAACACTGTCGCAATTTATAATTGTGCCATTTATTTTAGATGCCAATATGTGGGCAAAACTTGATTTGCCTGATGCGGTTGGACCAGTAATAATATACGCACGTTCTTTCATTTCTGTTTGATTATAGCCAAATTTGGTGCGATGTAAATAAAATATTGAAAAATTCAAAATTATGGTGCTATTATTCATCTGTCCAATAATATAAACGAAAGGAAAATATTATGTCAAAATTAAGAGTAGCTATTAATGGTTTCGGACGCATCGGCCGCTTGGTTTTACGCGCCGCGCTGGAATCAGGACGTGATGATATAGAATTTGTCGCAGTTAATGATTTGGCACCGGCTGAACAGAATGCTTATTTGTTAAAGTACGATTCCGTGCATGGTAATTTGCCAATGGATGTAAAACTCGACGGGGATTACATATTGGTTGGAAATCAGAAAATAAAATGTATCGCTGAACGCGACCCATCTAAATTGCCATGGGGTGAATTAAACATTGATATCGTTATGGAATGCACAGGAATATTCACAGCTGCGGATAAGGCACGCGTTCATTTAGAAGCCGGCGCAAAACGTGTCTTGGTTTCTGCACCATCCGCAGGGGCAGACGCAACGATTGTGTATGGTGTGAACCAAGACACATTAACCAGTGAAGATTTGATTGTTTCAAATGCATCCTGCACAACAAACTGTCTGGCACCTGTGGTTCAAGTTTTGAACGATAAATTCGGTGTTGTTTCAGGTTGGATGACAACAGTTCACGCATACACAGGCGACCAACAGTTGTTGGATAAAAACCACAAGGATTTTCGTCGTGCACGTGCCGCAAATCTGTCTATGATTCCAACCAGCACAGGCGCAGCCAAGGCAATTGGTTTGGTATTGCCTGAATTGGCAGGAAAATTAGATGGTATGGCAATTCGCGTACCAACACCTGATGTTTCTGTGGTTGAATTGGTTGCAAACCTTGACAAAGCTGCCACAGTCGAAGAAATCAACGCTGCGATGAAGGCTGCAGAATCAAAAACATTTGGCTATAACGATTTGCCGTTGGTTTCAATCGATTTTACACACGATGCGCATAGTTCTATATTTGATGCGGGACAAACCAAGGTATTGGGTGATAAATTAGTCCATGTAACCGCATGGTACGATAATGAATGGGGTTTTTCAAACCGCATGTGCGATACCGCTGTTGCAATGGGAAAACTGATTAAGTAAAAAAAGGGAACCAATCGGTTCCTTTTTTTTTATGCTGCATCAACGAAACAAAAGCTTATCAGACATCACATACCGATTGTTTCAAAGAATCCTTTTTTAAAAGCAGGATATGATCCGCTCATTAAATGCATCGAGCAATACGACGCACAAGATGCTGCACAGTGTGTGCCCATTGCTTCATCAAATACCCAGCGAGAAGCCGCAGGATGTGTCATTTTACACCAACAATATTTTCGTTCTGCGCCATTTGCATCAACACCACTTAAACCACTATCCACTGTAATAAATGTTGATGCATATTCGCCCGTGCCGTAATATCTACCTCGGCCTGATGTGCGTCCCAACCCCTCGGCCGCAGACAGGCATGTTGCCTCGCCCGCGATACGACCGTATGGAAACTGTGTCCACCATGACCATTCGGCGGCATTGTTACCAGCACTGGTCCCCAGCACCTGTGGGTCAAACGCCAGAACCATAACATTATCACGCGCACACATATCCGTTGCGTTTGCAAATATTGGCGCCGTACAAATTAACGTCGTAAAAATAATTCTTTTCATTTATATCATCCCCTGTGTAAAAAAA
>JAFYXQ010000015.1 GCA_017546085.1 Alphaproteobacteria bacterium
GTTTCGGATAAAAATTTCACACTGGGCAATGTTGCACAGGCGTGCCTTGATTACACAACGATTAACGACAAAATAACAGCTGAAATTTGCAAGAAATTTATGAATGATATAATTGGCGAAACGCATTTAACTGATTTGACACGGACGTTTGTTGCCACAACAACATCGGATACAACTGAATTCAAATTTCATATTTATGCGGCAGGTAATTATACCGTCGATTGCGGTGATGAAAAACCCGTTCAAAAAATATCAATTACCGATGCGAAAACGGGTCAGGAAATTACATGTAAATATTCCAAACCCGATGCATATAAAATTATAATTGGCGGTCGCGCCACGGGGTATGATAATTCTGTTCCCGCAATATCATTTGAGGCAAACCAAAACCTTGCCGGGATAGATGGCAGTCTGGGCGCAATATTCCCAACATTGAATAAATCCCAACCGATTTTTTATCTCACATTTAGTGATTGTACCAATTTAAAGGGTTCGATACCCGCAAACCTGTTCAGTGGGATACAGGGCGCCCCGGCGGATAGTATGTTCAACGGCACCTTCTTTGGTTGCAGTGGGTTAAACGGTTCAATACCTGAAAACCTGTTCAGCGGGATAAGTGGCGCACCGGCGGAGGGTATGTTCGCCGGCACATTCCATAGTTGCAGTGGGTTAACGGGTCCGATACCCGCAAACCTGTTCAGCGGGATACAGCGCGTACCTGCGGAGTATATGTTCTTCGCCACCTTCTATGGTTGCAGTGGGTTAAAGGGTTCGATACCAGAAAACCTGTTCAGCGGGATAAGTGGCGCACCGGCGGAGGGTATGTTCGCCGGCACCTTCCTTCGTTGCAGTGGGTTAACGGGTCCGATACCCGCAAACCTGTTCCGTGGGATAAGTGGCGCCCCGGCGAGGGAAATGTTCGCCTACACCTTCGGTGATTGCAGTGGTTTAAGCGGTTCAATACCCGCAAACCTGTTCAGCGGGATACAGGGTGCACCTGCGGAGTATATGTTCTCCGGCACCTTCAGTAGTTGCAGTGGGTTAAGCGGGGATGTAACCGAAAAATTCTTTGGCGATATAACGGATGGTGTTACCGCGGGTGATGTAGAAGATTGGGAAACATTTGATGGAACCCAAATAACGTTCAAATAATAAAAAATCCCCTAAACGGGGGATTTTTTTGCTAAAAAAAATTGTCATTCCTGCGTTTTTCCCTTGTCATTCCTGCCTGCGCAGGGATGACAAAGGGGCGAAGGAAGTTTTGTAAAATGATAGGTAATGCGTAGCAAATAAAGTTAAGTAAATTTTATAGACCCTATCCCTGCCTGCGCAGGGATGACAAAGGGGTGGGATGACAAAGAAGGTGATTATTCGTGAAATAAAATTAAATATAAACAGAAATTCTAAATTTCTATTTTTGTTTTGCTTAAAAAAAATTGTCATTCCTGCGAAGGCAGGAATGGGGTCTATAAAGTGCGCAGTGAAACGAAGCCAAATTTACCCCCACCCCGGAATTACAACACCAATAAATTGTCGGTAATTCCGACCCGCCCCACAAGGGGGTAGGATGGAAATACGCAGGATATTATTTGGTGCGCGTTGCGCACGGCTTGGGGACCCTTATCCCTGCCTGCGCAGGGATGACACCACTTCGTTAAAACTTCGTGGTGCGTGCAAAAAAAGTGGGATGACACCACTTCGTTAAAACTTCGTGGTGCGAGCAAAGGGGAGGGCGGAAGGATGACACCACTTCGTTAAAACTTCGTGGTGCGTGCAAAAAAAAGCGGGATAACAAAAGACTTGGTATATATCGATATAAAAAATCCCCTAAACGGGGGATTTTTATTGGATACGGCAATCCTCTTTTACATCATTTATGGTTATGCCTTCTTTTGAATCTGATGGGATAGTATGTGATTTGTCTAATTTGTACAGTACACAATGTTTGAAGGTTTTGTTTGTTGTGCATTGAAAACAAGACGCCATGATGGCCTTGGATGCCTGTTTAAAGTTATCCTTTTCGACGCATTCGCCACTCTTTGGATCAAACAGGTGTGTGGACGAAACACACTGAACACAAAGTGGATATGGGGCCATTATTACTTTAGATTCATCGTATGTGCCGTCTGGTTTTTTAGCATAAACAGTAGGTTCCTGTTTTATTCCCTGATAATTTGTGGTTTCGCATGGGATGCATTCATTTGATATGGCGGATGGGAATGCCGTATCACCCATACATGCCTGAACGCATTCCTTGTTTCGCAGGATTGTTCCAGGGGGACATGAATCGGGTTCTGTGCATTTTGGGTTTTCTTCCTGACCACAAATGTTTTGTTTCCTGTGGTAGTTGCACGTGCCAACATCAAGTTGAATGGTTTGTACTTCGTCGATTTTAAGCCATTTGTCGCCCTGGTAATAATAGTCATTACAACACCAATACTTATTACTTTCGCGCGAAAAATGATCTCCATGCCTTTGCCATTCGCGCACATCTCTTTTATTATCTTTTACGCCATCGCACCCATCGGATTGGTCGCCACAATACCAAAATTCGTCTTCAGACCCTTTTGAATCAACATAGCAGCGACCAGATGGTCCGCGACGAAAACCACCAATTGCATTTGTACAGATTAAAATAGCGGAAATTGTAAATAAAAATTTTTTCATCTTATCCCCCGTTGTATGAATAAACCGCCACAGAAATGGCGGTCGGGGGGTTAGCAGTCGCTTTAACGTTGACCCTGAGATCTTTCGGTTGCCCGTATTGTATACATCGTCAGCCCCCCGACCCATATGCGGGTCATGGGGATAAAAAAACGGCGCAAACGCACCGATGTTTCAAACGTATAACGGACACGTTTGCACCGGTTAAAGCGGGCTTGCTACGGCCCCGAACAAAACATTTCTGTTCGTTCTTACCCAGATATTATTGAATTTTGAAAAATAATGCAATTGTTTTATTTGCGGGTCGCCCAATATAGTGCCCACAGCCACCCAATAATTGACCAACCGAATAGCCAACTGCCCAAACGGACTGCGTACATGTCTGTTTTCCCCTTGCTATTTTGGCGGGCAACCCATGATGGTGCCAATATTATACAGATTAATAATATTGCACACGCAATATATTTTATAATTGGTAAAATATTAATCCCATACAGCATTTTATGTATAAAGGGGGACAATTATTTGTCCCCCCCATTTAATCCTTTGGTTGGATTATAGACCATATTTTGCAGCCTTGTCCAGTTCTTCTTCGATACGAATCAGTTGATTGTATTTTGCCATGCGGTCTGTGCGTGACATAGAACCTGTTTTAATCTGACCTGCGTTGGTTGCAACCGCCAAATCTGCGATTGTGGTGTCTTCGGTTTCGCCACTGCGGTGGGAAATAATTACACCGTAATTTGCATCCTGGGCCATTTTGATTGCGCGCAGGGTTTCTGTTAATGAACCGATTTGATTTACCTTAATCAAAATTGCGTTTGCTACACCGTTTGCAATGCCACGTTCAAGACGCGCAGGGTTTGTTACGAATAAATCGTCCCCAACCAATTGACATTTGGCGCCAATTTTTTCTGTCAGTTTTTTCCAACCGTCCCAATCTTCTTCTGCCAGCGCATCTTCGATAGAAATGATTGGGTATTCGCTAATTAATTTTTCATAGAATTCAATCATTTCATCAGATGTCATTTTCTTGCCTTCGAAATTATAAATGCCGTCTGCATAGAATTCAGATGATGCAACGTCCAAACCAATTGATACCTGATCGCCTGGTGTGTATCCTGCGGAACGTATTGCCGCAACAATTGTGTCCAAGGCTTCGCGACATGAATTAAAGTTTGGTGCAAAGCCACCTTCGTCGCCAACGTTTGTTGAATTGCCACCCTTTTTCAAAATAGATTTCAGGTTATGGAAAATTTCAGATCCCATGCGAATCGCTTCTACTTCTGATTTTGCGCCATTTGGGATAATCATAAATTCCTGGGCGTCCAGACCATTGTCTGCGTGGGCACCGCCGTTGATGATGTTCATCATTGGACGTGGTAATACACATGGGTTTGCGTTGCCATAAATATCTGCGATGTATTTGTATAATGGTGTGCGTGTCGCATTTGCTGCTGCGTGTGCCAGTGCCATTGATACCGCCAAAATCGCGTTTGCACCCAATTTGTCCTTGTTTGGTGTGCCGTCCAATGCCAACATTTTTTCATCAAGTTCGGTTTGATTGCGGGCGTCCATACCATTTAATGCGGGGGCAATTATTTCATTTACATTTTTTACTGCGGTTAATACACCTTTGCCCATGTATGCATTGCCGCCATCGCGCAGTTCAAGTGCCTCGAACGTGCCGGTGGATGCGCCTGATGGAACCGCCGCGCGTCCGAATGCGCCGCCTGATAATTCAATGTCGCATTCGATTGTCGGATTACCACGACTGTCCATAATTTGGCGTGCATGAATTTTTTTTATTTCAAACATTACTTTTTCTCCTTGCTAAATACTTTCATATAAATAATTTCGTCTTGCTATATTAAAACGAAATGTGCCATAGTATAAACATATTTAGGAATGGAAGAAAATAAAAAAATGATGAAAAAGTTAATTTCTTTGCTGTGCTGCCTGGTGCCGTTTGGTGCGGGCGCCGAAATTATTTATCCAAATAGTGGTGCAAATGTATCTACTGACGAATCGGCATGGGCCAATGCAATTTCCGCAAATCAGTCGTTGGCGATTTCAACAGTTGCGCCGGGTAGTACAACGCCGGTTGTCGCGATTGTTTCAAATAATGGTTTTGTTGTTGATAATTTATTTGCGGGTGCTGCGACCGATGGGGGTAGCCCGCTTAATCTCTATATATTAAATACTGCGGCCAATCCATTCGCAATTGTTTCAAAAGCAGATGTTTCGATTAATTCAATGTTGCAGGTTATGGATGGGGTCGCGCTGAATGTTAAAACAGAAACCACCGGTGGAACGTCGTTCGATTTGAATGTTGGGAATAGTGGTGTAAATGATGGGATTGTTATTGGAAATAATGCATCGTTGAATATTCGTGATGTTATTGATTTGACTGTGAATGGTAATATTACTGCAAGTGGAAATGCAGATATTGGCGCAGAAAATATTACCGCAAACTCATTGATGATAAATAGTTCTTTGTTTGTATTAAATGCAACAAATGGTGCGCAATTAGGTGATGTTGTATTTAATGCAGATGGGGCAACCGATTCGATTTTCTTGGGCGCGGGTGCCGGCGGGATTGGTGCAGAAAATATTCAAAATAATGGTCTGGGGCTGATGAATATATCGTCAAATGGTGGGACTGTTAATGTCGTGCAAAATCTGCAGAATAATGGAAAAACATTACAGGTTACAAGCGGGGATTTGGTTGTGGGTGGTGGAATATTTAATGCATCCACAGGTACGATGACATTGGGCGGCGCAGGTGGACTGATGGGGCTTGCTGTGAATGGGGGTGCGTTAAAAAATAACGGTAATTTGTATGTAAATGTTACGGGTGATATGAGTCTCGCAGGGGGGCTTGATTTGTCAGATGCGTCTGCTGACAAGGTTGTTCAGATTACGACAGGTTCTTTGAATTTGGGGACTGTTAATTCCATAGCTAATAATTTAAATAATATGGATGTTGTGATTACGGATTCTAATTTCAATATTGGAACAATTTCAAATGGTGCAAATGGAAATACGAATTCGAATTTGTCGGTAAATGTTACAAAAAATATTACTGTGGATAATGTCTCAAATGCAGCAGGAACATTGAATGTAGATGCTGCAAATATTACGATAAATGATTCGTTTGTTGCGGCAACTGGTACCACGACAGTGTTTGAATCCGATGCGGCACTTGTATCAAGTGCGGTAATTGATAATTCTGGTGATATGGATTTAAAGGGGGCATCTGTAACAATCACAGGTGCAACAAATTCAGGTGTGTTAGATATAACAACGCCGGTCGAATCGGGTACTGTAATGTTGACGGGGGCTGTTAATAATTCAGGTGCAACAAACATTGTTGCTAATACTGTTTCTGCTAATGCAGTGGGTGCTATTTTGAATGATGCGGGTACAACGAACATCACGGCGAATTCTGTAACACTTGGCGCAATTAATGTAAATGCGGGGGCGGTTGATGTAAATGCAACGGGTGGTGCGGTAACTGTAACAAATGACGTCATTGTTGGTAAATTGCAGGATGGTGAATATGTTTCTTCCGGTCAGTTGAATTTGGCAGCAGCAGTTTCTTCGTTGACTGCGGGCGGGGAAATAATTATTTCAGGTGATTTTAATGCAACGGCTGCTGAGACAGGTAATGCAGGTAATTTAAATGTTGCAAATGTCGGAACAAATCCATTTGTTGTTCAGTCAGATAGTATTACTGTGTCTGGTGATTTTAATGTTGTTTCGACTGATGAAACCGCGCGTCAGGTTCAGATTAACTCAAATTCATTTGATGTTGATGGTAATTTTGTTGCAGATGGCGAAAATGTTAGGGTTGTGTTAGGCAACGAAGCAACAGATACAATTATTGTTGCAGGAAATACAACAATAGATAATCAGGCAGTGGTTGAAACTTTTGCATCGGACGTTACAGTTGGTGCGCTAGATATAGATGGACAATATATTACGCATGGAATTTCTTTAACTGCGACAAGTGGTGGTGTTAATATTGCTGGGGATATTAATGCAGGTGGGGCAGCTGCTGAATCTGGTATTTCTATTGATAATTCTGTAGATTTTTCAATTGTTGCGAATGCAGAAGGTGCTGATATTACCGCAAGTAATGTTTCTGTTGCAGCAACAAATAAGTTAACACTGAATGTTAATGATGATATTTCCCTGCTGAATGTTATAAACCGTGGTACGTTGGATATTAATGTGGGGGATGCGTTGGCGATACAGTCGCTAACCAATTTGGAATCTGCTGATTTTACGGCAAATAATATTTGGTTGGGTAATGCAGAAAATAGTGCCGAGTTAGACGTTAATGCAACGGAAAATGTTTTGGCAGATTCAATTAGCAATTCTGGAAATATTGATGTGGTTGCAAATATAATTTCTGTGTCGGGCGATATAACCAATACTGCAGGTAAAATGGTTTTGGATGCGGAATCTGTTAAGGCAAATTCAATTGTTGTTTCAGGCGGTGTTGTCAACGCAACGGCGGATTCAATTTCGTTGCGTGGTGTGATGGATATAAGTGGTGATTTGTATCATGGTGGAACAAATGGTGCGTTAAATATTGCTGCGAGTGGTATTGTTGCAGAATCTTTGAATGTTTCGGGTAATTTTGTGGCGGATTCTGGAACTGCGGTATATAACGTTACGGATTCTATTACAATCGCAGGTGATTTGGAAAATTATGCAGATATTACATTTGGTACAGATGGCCTGTTTAGTGTTGATGGTATTGTTATTAACGACGAAGATTTAAATGTTTCTGCGAATGGTGTGAAATTTGCGTCTATGCAGAATTTAGGTGGAAACGCGACAGTTGATTCTGGAACAGGGGTTTTCAATGTTGGTGCGCTGGTAATGAATGGTGGTAATTTGGTACTGCGTGGTGCGGGGATAACAGTTGATAGTCCATTTAGTACAGATTCAATGCTGTATCAGAATTATAATGGTGATTTGTTTGTAAATGATATCAATATACAGGAAAATAATTATGCAATAACAGCCCCTAATTTTTCTGTTGGCGGCATTAATCAGCGTGGGCGTTTGACGGTTAATTCCAGTGATATCTTTGTCAATGGTTCGATTGATGCGCATGATTTGCGTTTCCTTGCCAACGATGCGCGTAATTGGATGAATGTTGATATTCGTGGTGATGTGTCAAATGGTGTCGATTTTATAGGTCTTGAAAAAATGTCGATTTCAGGAAATTATATATTTGGCACAGATAGTATTATAAATGCAGCGATTTTGCCGTATGCGATTGGTGGCACAATTGATTCAACTGACGTGAATTATTGGGCAACAGTATCGATGACTGATGAAAATACACCGAGCCAAATTGAAAAACCACAAGATGCGGCGCCATTAATTAATGTTGGTGGAACTTTTACTGCAGGTTCTGCATATACAGGCAATGTGATAAATGGCGCGCCATTGTCAAATGGTCAGATTGGGATTGAATTGTATGATGCGGTTGATACAGGTACTGCGATTTGGCTATTGCATGCAAATGGTGGTATTCAGGATATGGGACAGATTGAAAAACTGCGTAATTTAGATGTTCAGTTCTGTAATGCGGATGGTTCATTGTGTTATGACTATTTAAAATCGTTATCAGGGCATAATTCATCCGATGCAGATTTGCCTGCGTATGTTTCGGTTCGTGATAATGATTTATATATTGTATTTGATCCGCGGTTTGGGGGGCCTGTATTATTGCAAGATAACCCGATTCAGCAAATTGTGTTGCGTGATAACAATCATACATCAGGTGAATTTGTGGCGGCGGGCGCACTGGATAACATGATTTATGGTCGTGCGCATGATATGAAATTCTATAATAAAACCCCGATAGAGGTTATACCACTGATATTCGACGGTACGAATATGGAACAAATGGGGAATGAAATTTATAACCGTTTGGTTGCCTATGATATAGATAAAAATCCAACCCCGTTGGCTAATTTTAGCAGATTAAACCAAATGCGCGAGGTAGAGCAGGTCGCGGGTGCAATTGTCTTGAATGAACATACCGCATTCCGTTCATTCGAAGATAGAATGTTTGATGAATTTATTTGGAATCGTAATCGTCAGTTGAACAAGGCTTGGGTGGATGTTGATTATGGAATGATGGTTCAAGATGTCTTGGGTGGCGATCACGCGGATGGTTATCGTTTTAGTTTGTCTGGTGGTTTTGATTGGCAGGAATCAAATACGTTGCAGTTGGGGTTGACGGGGCGTATTACGCATACATCTTCCAAGACACGTGATTCAATGGATTTAAGTTATGCTGATGTTGTTGAAATGGGGCATGTAAATGTCGATGTAACAGACACAAATGTTGGTTTGGGCGGATATTTGATGAAGACATTGGGGGACAAGGCGCGTGTTTATGGGAATGCATTCGTTGATATTCATGTTTTGGATGTGAACCGCAATCAGAACTTTGTTGGCGCGATTGATGGTAATGGTACGGCGTTCAGTTTGATTTCTGAATGGGGCTTGATGCACGATATATTGAATCAATATATTGTTGGTAATGCGTATGCGCGCGTTGGATATAATTTTGGGTTCAGTCTGACAGAAAAGGTTGCCGGTGATGATTATATGAAAATGGAATCAGATGGTTATTTGGTTTTGACACCGGGGTATTCATTGATTGCCCAAAAACGAATTTATCCGTCCGCATGGTTCCAGATTCGACCATATGCATCAGTTGGAATCGAATACGATTTGTTGGGTGCGCCAGATTCTTTGAATTATAAATTTATGTCTGCAAACAGTTTTACAAAATATGATATTGATATTGAACCAATGTGGATGAATATCGGTGGTGGTGTTGAATTGTTGTCGGCACATGGAATTCAGGTTGGTATTGATTATAGATATCAGTATAATTCTGCAATTCAGTTACATAATATCAAGGTTTCAGGGTCGTATCGTTTTTAAAAATCCCCCCATTTGTTGGGGGATTTTTTTATCAAATATTCATTGCCCCCATTCCTGCCTGCGCAGGAATGACACCACTTCGTTAAAACTTCGTGGTGCAGGCAAAGGGGAGGGCGCAGGAATGACACCACTTTGTTAAAACTTCGTGGTGCAAGCAAAGGGGACAATATAATACTGGATTGCCATGGTCGTTTCATTCCTCCTCGCAATGACAAAGAAGGGGTAATATTTGTCATAGATTATTTATTATTGATTTTTTTTCAATTTATGATATGTTTTGTATTGAATCAGCAGGGATGTTGGTTCAGGGACGTAAGAAATCCTTTAAGAAAGCGATGCGCTTTTATGCATTGAATCCGACGTTGGCAAGGTAAAAATACCATAGCGCGGATGCGCTATTTTTTTTGTCTTGTTTTCTTTCCCGACATATGCCGGGGGGCCTGTGGCTATAGAATAGCGTTCTTGACGCGAAGGCCACAGGGGTCATTCTTTCTTATGATTTTCTTAACCCCCTGGCCGTCAATGCTTTGACGGTTTTTTGTTTAATTAAACTAAAAAAGGGAAAGAAAATGAAAAAAAGACTTTGTTAACATCATTGGTTGCGATTGCAATGTCGTTCCCAGCGCTTGCAGCGACCGATGTTACATTTGCAGGGAAATATAATAATGGTGAACTTGATGTTAATGTAACACCAGGTGAAGTGGATTTTACCTATACGGATTCAACAGGTGAAAAATCTGTTACCACTGCAGATATGATAGATAAATCAGGTTTTACTTATACAGGTACGGATGGCAATGAAACGAATATGGCGGCGGGCGATATGCCAGCGCAGTCTGAATATACTGCGGATTCAAGCGCATCGGGTGTTGTAACTGGGCCATCACAATTAGTTTCTGGTATGACACTTAATAAATCTGATTATACATATAAAAACAGTGCAGATGAAGATGTTACGTTGGGTGATGCGCCATTAGATGTTATAAAAACAATAACATTGAATAATGAAGCAGGTACAGAAATTACTGTAACAAACGGTGTTGCAAATATAACTTTGGATTATTCTATGTATAAAACATCGACGGTTGATGGTGAAGTTGTATTGACAGAAGATGGCTTACGCTCACTTGGAGGGTCTGATTTTAGTTTTGATAAAGAAGGCGACTCTGAACTGGCAAAAGCTTATAAAACACTTTCTGAGGCATATAAAACAGATAGTGAAAGAATTGCTGGGCTAGAACAAAGCACATTGAATGCGTATCAAACAGAAGAAGCCAACTTTAATTCTGCAAATACTGCTTTTACGGCAGATACAGAAAAGGTAGCAAATTTGAATAATAATTTTGCAAGCGCTCAAAATGCAACAAATTTGTATAATGCTGCGATTGAAAAACAAAATGCTGCGTTGGCGACCAAGGATGCAAATCTTGCATTGCATGGCGAGGCGTCTGAAATTTACAACAGACCTATTTTGGAAACAATAACCGATGGTGCAAATGACGCAATTGATGGTGCATTGGCCCAGGGTGGTGCAATCCGTTCTGAATTGGATGTAAACGCAACAGCAATTGCCGATAACAAAACCGCAATTGAAACAAACGCGACAAATATTGCTGCAAATTCAGATGCGATTAGTGCAGAAAAAACACGCGCAGAAACAGTCGAAGCAGAATTAGATAGCAAGATTGAAACAAATGCGACAAACATTGCTGCAAACAAGACTGCAATCGAAACAAATGCGATAAATATTGCTGCAAATTCAGATGCGATTAGTGCAGAAAAAACACGCGCAGAAACAGTCGAAGCAGAATTAGATAGCAAGATTGAAACAAATACTGCGAA
>JAFYXQ010000016.1 GCA_017546085.1 Alphaproteobacteria bacterium
GAAGTTTTGCCTGCACCACGAAGTTTTAACGAAGTGGTATCATTCCTGCGCAGGCAGGAATGGGGTCTATAAAATTTACTTAACTTTATTTGCGGTGCATTGCACATCATTTTGCAAAACACCCCGCCCACATTATCATCCCACCCTATTTTGCCTGCACCACGAAGTTTTAACGAAGTTTTGCCTGCACCACGAAGTTTTAACGTAGTGGTGTCATTCCTGCGCCCACCCTTGTCATTCCTGCGCAGGCAGGAATGGGGTCCCCCACCCGTGCGCAACGCGCACCAAATAATATCCTGCAAAATATCCCTGCCCCCCTTGTGGGGCTGGATGATAATGGCGCGCGGAATGACAATTTTTATTTAGAACAAAACAAAAATAGAATTTTAGAATTTATATATTTATAAAAAATTGCCCCTTGAAAAAAATCCCCCAAACGGGGGATTTTTTTATTCAAGGGTTAACGTTATCGTATCGCCGTAATTAACAATTGTATTTCCACCGACAACACACTGAATCTTGGAACCAATTTCATCCATAAATACCTGAATTGCTTCCTGTTCAGCCTTGTCAAGTTTTTGACCCTGGACAACTTCCATAATCCCCCATGACCCCAAACCTGTAACCGCAGCGGTTGTCAAACCACCCAAAATCTTACCCTTGTTCTTTTGCCAGCCTTTGTTTTTATCTGAATCTTTACCTTCTAACTTAGTAGCAACATCGGCGGCAGCTTTTACACCTTCGGCGGCGGTTTTTACGACAGTATCTTTGATGTCTGTTCTGTCAGAGCCACAAATCCAAGAAGAAGAAGAAGAAGAATATGTACAGGCATTATAATCTTTCTTCCAGTTTTCCCATTTTGTTTTCAATACAGAAAAACTTGCATTTACACCATCCAAACTCTCACAGTATTTCTTCACATTTTTAAAATATAAATCCGCATTTTTCGTATCGATCTTAGATCCTTCTGAAGGTTTTGAAAGAATATCGCCAACCTGTTCAACAAAATTATCGACATTGTTCTTACACTGTTTTTTTACATCCTTAACATCATCCTTCTTATCACTGCCGGACATTTTATCCTGAATCTTGTCGCCGAGGAATACACCACCAACACCGCCACCCAACATGGACGCGATTCCTATCGCCGCCTTGGCACCCGTGCCCAATTGGCTTTCTTTTTCCTTGGTACGTGCATTTTGACCAGCAATCTTTGATAACTTTTCCAGCAGAGTTGGACTAATCCAGGAACCACAGGTAAACGTATCACCGACCGCAAAATAACGTGTAGTGTCCTTTTTTTCTGTCTCTGTTAAGCTAAGTCCATCTATCGTTTTTCCAATCAAAAATGTATTGAACAGATTATCCGTTGACGTTACATCAACACGTGCACGACAGAATGAACCAAATAAATCATTCGATGCAACGAAATTTGAATCCGTCAGACCATTTGTCGCATAATCAGATGGAACATTGCCATTTTTAAGCTTTACCCACATATATGGTGAATATGTTTGGTTATCCATCGCGCCACGAATACCACCCTGATTATATGACATGCACATATTTTGTTCCTTGGTTAATGCGGCCTTGTACTTGGCTTGTGCCTCAATCTCCAAATCATAAATCAGTTCCTTGAACAGATTATTTGCACCGGTATCAAATGCATACACATCACGATCCAACATAACTGGGGTCATATATGGTGCGTTATCAGGAGCAAGCGTGTTACATGGCCCTTCTGCCCCCGACGCGGTCGAACAAATCTTGGCCCCATTTCCATCGGTTTTTTGAACCTTGTTATTTGCCAATTCTTGATTACCTGCACCCAACCAACCATCGCGAACAGATGACGCAGTTCCCCATAAATTAACAAATTCCGCTTCCATTTGTGTTTTTTCCTTGGCCTTGCTGATTGCCAAATGTTCGGCGCATGCATCTGCCCCCTTGACCGTGCCGACACACATACCCAATATGGTACCATAATCCAATACACCATCAACCTTGTTCATGGAATCATCAAACGCAGATTCACCTGTTTTGGTCAAACTTGACATAACATCCGTACGACGACGATAGCAATTTTCGAATTCAGTACCACACATGTTACGAACACAGCCCTCTGCCACCAATTGGCAAGAACGACGCATTTGTGCAATTGCCGTATCATTATATGACGACGCCAACAAACCATTCAATTCACCAATAACCCCAATCGGATCTGACGCGTTTGTATTTAAATTATCCGCATCATATTTTGGAAACAATGTTTCGAACGCCCCTGCATCTGCATATACGTATGAATAATCAGCAGAATCACCTGTTTTCAAAGACTGAACCGCATATACACAATTTTTATCGGTGTTTGTTAATGCCTCGCACCCAGTGCGTATATCACCGTATGTTGCATCCGCGGCAATTGATTTTTCTGTTCCCCCAAACACCTGGGAATAACATGCGGCGCCCGAACCACCACCACATGAACGCATCGCACATGATTTAATTGTTTCAGAACACTTCTTCTTGGCCTTGGCATCAAAATCCTGCATTAAACCCTGAACCTTGGATTCAAGTATTGCACGGCGGCTGTTATATGCCTCTGCAAATACGTCTGCCACCAAGTCAGAATCAAGCAAATCCTTGTCCTTTGGCATTTTTCCAAAATACGTCATATGACAGTATTTGTTTGAACCAATCGTATCAACACACGAAGAGCGTAGATAACGATTTATTTCAGATTGGGTTAATGTATCACCAATCGCCATTGACATGGTGGTATTCCCCTTAATCAAATTGCCATTTTCATCCGTCTGAACACCATCTGATGAAATAGTCACGATTCCCTGTGCCGCCTGTAATGCGGAAACCGATGTACCTTCGATACAGCGCAATGGATTTGCAGCACACGCGCCCAAGAAACACCTATCCACAACCTTGTAACATGTGCTGACCGCATTGGCCGCCGCCAACGACGCACCATCTTCTATCAATTCCTTGATACGACCTGACTTTAACAAATCTTTGTTAGATGGGCGCCATGTCGCCGTTCCAAACAATTCAATAACACCATCCGCCGGACAACGCGCCAATGTAGAATCACAGAACAATGCCTGCTTCTTCAAATCGCGTTCAGATGTACACAATTCAAAATCAGGTCCACAAACATCATCACGATGCAAACAATTCGTATAACGTTTTACACATGTTTGAACATCATATTTATTTTCAATCGCCGCAGCAATAATCGCCTGCCCCATAACACTGCCATCTGTGGGGTATGTATATTTTGTAACTTCGCCATGCGTGTTGGATGTGGCAACATTAGACAACGCAGAAACATTTGACGTCCCGAACAAACTATTTATCCCTGACGTCTTACACTGTGCCAAAACACTGACACAATTTGGCATTTGTGCATGGAACAATACGTTTGTTGTACATTCTTCGAAATCTGTTCCACATGCATCATCTGATTTCATACATTCTGTATAAGATTCAATACAATCGATATCACCCATCAAACTCGAAGAAGATGACGTAGTTCCCGTTGAACCGGTTGTACCACCACTTATCGCGCCACCGTTAATATAGGCAGTCATCGTTGGCATACGACGAACCGAACCCGCAGCCGAAACCCCAGTTGCAGACAATACGTTGGCCGCATTCATTACCCCCGGACGTGCCGTAACCGCATCAGCCGCAGGAATCAAGCCAATAAATGCAATTAAACCAGTTATTTTTTGAAGAAATGACATCCCCTTACTCCATATTTAATTACTTCATTCTAACATAAAAAGAAAATTATGAAAAGTGAAAAATCATATCCCCCACCGTTTTTTATTACTTTTTTATAAAAAATTTTTTTCATAAAACCGTTGATAAAATAAATTAGAATGATACGGATGAAAGCGGGAACAGAAACGTAGTGTACAAACGCTACATGAGTTGCCGTTCCCGCTTTTAGATAAATTATTATAATTTATTTTACAGGATGTGACGTTTATTGTTCGCATCAGGCGCAGATACAATCCCTTCTTCTTCCATGCGTTCCATAAATCCCGCCGCCTTGTTATAACCAATTTGTAAACGACGCTGAATATATGAAATCGTCGGTTTTTTATCACGAATTACAAATTCCTTGGCACGCGCGTACAGGTCGCCATCCTTGTCCCCGGGGGTCGCTGCACCACCAGACGCAGCAAATGAATCAGACGATTCAGAAACATCGCCATCAGTTACCCCTTCGGCATATTCGGGTGTACCCTGACTGCGCAGGAAATTACCAATACGCGATAATTCGGAATCATCAATAAAGGCCCCATGAATACGAACAGGAACACGTCCAGCCTCGCTAAACAACATATCTCCACAGGCAAGTAGCTGCTCTGCCCCACCTTCGCCAAGGCATGTTACACTGTCGATACGACTGCGCGCCTGAAATGAAATTCGCGTTGGGAAATTCGCCTTGATAACACCTGTGATTGTTGTCGCATCAGGACGCTGGGTCGCCATAACAAGGTGAATTCCGGCGGCACGTGCCTTCTGTGCGATACGCTGAACACAGGCCTCGACCTCCTTGCGGGCAAGACTCATTAAATCTGCCACCTCGTCAATAATAATAACCATATATGGCATATCAGACAAATCTATTTCCTGTGTTTCAAATAACAATTCACCGGTTTCTTCGTCTGTACCAACCGCAACCTGCTTGGTCAATTTTTCACCACTTGCACGTTTCTGTGCGGCAATTTCGTTATAACTTTCAATATTACGTGCATTTAAAACCTGCAACTGCTTATAACGTTCTTCCATTTCGCGAACCGCCCATTTTAACGCGTTCACAGCCGGTTCCGGTTCTAATTTAACAATCGGCGTAATAAGGTGCGGAATATCATCCCAAAATCCAAAATCAACACCCTTTGGGTCAATAATAATCAATTTACACTTATCCGGTGTAAAATGATATATAATTGATGTAATAATAGACTGAACAAACACTGATTTACCAGACCCCGTACGTCCTGCGACCAACATATGTGGCATCTTGGCCAAATCAAAATACATTGGGTTTCCGCCAATATCAACCCCCAAAGCCAACGGAATTTTATACTTTGATTCAACAAATAATTCATCTTCCATCAGACCACGATAACGCACAGTTTGACGTTTCAAATTTACCATTTCCACACCTATTAATTGGGTTCGTGGAATATGTGCAATACGAATACTTTCTGTGGCCATTGCACGTGTCATATCCGTTACGGTCTTGCTAACATCTGCCATACGGGTTCCGTCATCTGGCATAAATTCATATAACGTTACAATTGGCCCAGGTTTAATCCCAACCACCTTGCCACGAACACCATACTGCGCAAATTTAACCTCCATACTGCGGGCATTTTGCTTTAATTCAGGTGTTACAGCACATTTGCTAAAACTAGATTTTTCCAAAAACTTCGTATCTGGCAACTGATACACCGACGCACGACGCGGACGCACCACAGGCGCCGCCGCCACAGACGTTGACGCCTTTTTTGATTCACGTTTGCGTAATAATCCACGCCCTGATTTCTTCTCCACTGGTTCTGGTGCCGGTTCTTCTTCCACAGCCCCTTCATTAACATCGCCCCCTTCTAAATCAGGCAACAATCTTTCAACACGATTTAGATGGAATGCAGACAAAACCAAATGCAACCAACGAACAAACATTCGCATAGCCGCCCGAACATGCATCCATTTTACATGCAACACAGTACCAGCCATCCATAAAAACACAATTAGCAACAACATACCAACAATAACTGCTGCGCCACCAATCAAACTAGACAAATCATACGATGCAATTGCACCAAACATCCCACCATACGTAGCCGACGGAAACATTAAACCAAAGGCCATCGCCCCTGCACACAAGGCAATAAACGCACGTAAAAAATTATATTCTGGCGCCACGTCGGTATCCAGTGCAATCATTCGAACAAAACCATATCGCGCAACACATATAAACAAAAACAATGCCGGAATCGCCCCAACAAAATAACGAACAAAACCAACAATCTGTCCCATAATAGATTGTGCGCCAAACGTACTCGCCACTGCAAAACCGTCATAATACGGGTTATAAAATAACAATGAAAAAATCGCAATTATCCCAAATAAACAAACCACGCATCCAATCAGGCGATTTAATAATCCTGATAATGCATTCGACACACTCGTTGGTAAAATTTTAGCCTTCCTTGCCATATCGTATGCATTTTATCACAAAAAAGACAAAAAAAATAGGCGATATTTTATTTTCGCCCACTTTTTTTATTATGAATTATGCCCGTCGTGCCAACAGTGCCTTAACAAAATCGGCAGCAACCATACCAACAAACGCACCAAAAATAACATCTGACGGCCAATGTGCACCAATTGCGACACGTGAAAAACCTATTAATGCCGCCCCACCCCAGGTCAAAATACGATAACGTGGCGACAACATCCCAATCATAACCAAGCCTGCAAAACTAACCGCAGTATGTCCTGACGGCATTGAATTAAATGCCCAATCAAACGACGGTGGAAAAAATCCCGTAATATCGAGGGCTTCAAAAAACACAGGACGCGCACGCCCAATTAATACTTTTAACACCTTTACCACAACACCTGCCGACAAAACACTGCACAATATAAGAAACGCGTAACTACCCCTTGTTTTCACAAAGAAATCCCGCAATACCACCTTTAAACTAAACTTATTTCTATCATTTTTAAATTTGAAATTTGACTCTTGACTCTTTTTTATACAAAAAACAAGTGCTGCAATAAACGAACCGGCAATCCACATTTTGGCCGAAAAAACCTTATCCATCAGGCCCCATAAACCACAATCAAATTTTCGTATAAATATATACAAAGATTTATCAAACCATAAAACACCAGCAAAAACCAATGCAGCCGTTATAACAGACGCAACCACAAGCTTTTTCCACTTAATTTTATTATCTGTTGTTAAAAACATTTTCGCCCCCACCTTAAAATATTATTCTACAATTAAATTATTATATAATTTCTTATCTGTCAGAATCTTAACCGACACCGCCGCCGCCAAGGCATCTTCATCCCCTCCACTTGTGATTGTTGGACACCCACGACGAATATCTGCCACAGAAACATTTGGTTCTTTGTTAAAATCACGCGCATTAAAATCGTTATTTATCACATTCAGAAAAAAAGCCTGCTGTTGTTGACTTGAACGAATATTAGACAAACATACAATCGGGAATATACCACGCCCATCAATTACATGCCCTGCCCCCGTCTTAATAGATTTATTTAACAATTCAAGTGCCCCACCGCTATCCAAATCAATACGTGTTGCAATACGTGCCGCGCCATTTGTTGGGGTCCCAATTAAAACACCACGTGAATTTTCATAGAACGCACCCGCCACAGCTTCTGCTGTACCACGGGTCATATTTGAAACGACAACAACTGTTGGCGCATCTGTTACAGCATCTGCACCCGGCACCACTTCAACCTCGTCCCGTGCGGTTTCAACAATACGCATAACCGGTTTTTTTCCAACAAACAACCCAGCAAGTTTAGCCGCCGCACGTTCATCATCGCCAATCGCAGAACGCAAATCTAAAACAATACCCGACAAATCTGAATAACGCGCAAGTGCTTCATTTATAATAGAAACCGCTGCATCCGACACTTGATGCACAACAATTTCGAGAATACCAGCACCATCAGGATTAGACCGATGAACAACATCTGCATCTGCAACAACAACTGTTGCACGCCCCAAGACAACATCCTTGTCCCCCGTTGGGGTCAACAATTTTATCTTTGCGGTACCTGAATTAAAGCCAGACAAAACTTCAGCTATTTCCATATCAGAAACCGTTGGTAAATCCTTGCCATTTATCTGAACAATCAAATCCCCCTGATGTATTCCCGCCAAATCCGCAGGCGCCCCCTTATAAATTCCATTAACGCGAAAATTTCCACGATTATCACGTGCACCTTCTAAACCAACACTGGTCAACAACCGACCATCTTCTGCAACTTCAGCTGCCTTGGAAAAAACATATCTACCATCTTCGTCAATTCCGCGAATTAAACTATCTACCACAAACTGATACATTTCACTTTCAGATAAATTGTGCAAATATTTATCCTGTGCACGCATTTTCAAAATTAACGCCGTTGTAATTTCACCAAACGCGTTCCAATCACCCACATTTGGACGTGGATAATTTGCAATAATTTCATCACCCCAAACCAAAACAATACGTTCATCCGTGGCCGCAATATGCGCCTTTGGGTTCAGGGACTCCAAACTTTCTATCGCAACATTCAGGTTTTTTCCAGCCCAATTTACCCCATCTAACTTCTGATAAATTTCAGCAAAATTCTTGGAAACTTCAAATACAGACAAACCATCTTGAATGGCTTCATCTTCAAAAAACAAGCTATCTGCGACACATGGCGCCCCATTTAAGGCAATGGTCAAAAAAAACAAAATATCTTTTATCTTCATTTTACCTTTCCCCCTACTTTTTTTTCAAAAAGGCGCCATTATGTCTATGCTTTTATTTTATATCTGTTTCACGTAAATTAAAATGATACAAAATAACATTTGAAATATAAATACTGGTCAACGTACCCATAATAATCGCGAACGTCATCGCAATTGCAAAATCCTGTAACATCGTACTGCCAAAGATATACAAACCAACCATCGCAAGCAATGTAGAAACACTTGTCATCAATGTACGACGCATCATTTCATTAACCGACAAATCAATCAAATCCGTCATAGGCATTTTATGATATTTTTTTACATTTTCTTCGATACGGTCATAATTTACAACCTTGTCATTGGTGGAATATCCCAACCCCATCAAAATAACTGCAATTGCGGTTTGGTTAAATTCAAGACCCGTAACTGAAAAGAAACCAAACATCAATACAAAGTCTAACAACAACGACACAAACGAACCAACCGCATAACCGCCACGATAACGAATCCAAATATAAATACTCATCAAAACGAATGATATCAAAATTGCCCAGATACCACCACGAACCAATTCGCCACCGATTTTTGGTCCAACAATTTGAACCTGAGAATACTGAACATTATCACCCAAAATATTCTTTATTTGCGACACACGTTCATTTTGTTGCGCGTCTGTTGACCCCTTGGGCAGACCAACACGAACCAAAATTGCCTTGCCGTCAACCTGCTGTAATTCAGGATTAAATTCAGCCAACGCATTACGCATTTTATCAATTGTATATTCAGCGTTTGTTGGTGTTACTTCCATCGAAATACCACCCGAAAAATCAATTCCATAATTCAATCCACGGAACAACAAAGACAACACAGACAATAATATCAATGCCCCTGAAATCCAGTACGATAATTTACGATATTTCATAAAATGCAGTTTCATAACACTTTCCCCTTTGCATTTATTGTTTTACATAACCTATTTTTTTGTTTTTCCCATTCATGTACCAATCAACCATTACACGTGATAAAGAAATACATGTAAACAGTGTCGTTACAATACCGATTGACAACGTAACGGCAAATCCACGAATCGGACCCGCACCAAACTGGAACAATATCAGCGCGCAAATCAATGTCGTTAAATTACCATCCATAACCGTTTTAATCGAACGATTAAATCCCAAATCAACCGCACGTAATGATGGTACACCTGCCCTAATTTCATCCCTAATACGTTCAAACGGCAGAATATTTGCATCCACAGCCATCCCCAACGTCAATACGATACCAGCAATACCCGGCAATGTTAACGTCGCCCCAAACAATGCAGTCAACCCAACTATCATACCCAGGTTCACCATTAATGCAATACTTGCAATTACACCAAACGCACGATAAACAAACAGCAAGAAAATAAAGATAAACAATACACCTGCAATAGACCCGAGTTTACCTTGCTCAATCGTATCGGCCCCTAAACCTGCACCAACAGTACGTTCTTCAATAACCTGTAATGGCGCAGGTAACGCACCACTACGCAGTAAAACCGCCAAATCTTTTGCGCCCTGCAATGTAAATCCACCTGAAATCTGCCCACGTCCACCTGGAATCGGTTCACGAATAACTGGTGCAGATAAAACCTTGCCATCCAATACAATTGCAAAACGTTCATTAACATGTTCTGTTGTCAATTTTGCAAAACGACGCGCCCCAGACGCATCAAACACAGTAGATACAACCGGCATATTATTCTGATCAAATTCAGCCTGCGAATCCTTTAACGATTCCCCCGAAACTTCAACCCTTGAATAAACCGGCACCATTTGGGACGGACTATCAATATACGGCATAAATTCAGTACCATTTGGCGCACGCCCAGATGCCATTTGTTCGGGCGAAACATTTTCATTTACCAAATGAAAACTCATTTTTGCCGTCTGCCCAATCAGCTCCTTGATATGTTCAGGATTATCAACCCCTGGCAACTGAACAAGAATATATTTTCCACCCTGACTTTGGATAGAAGGTTCCTTGGTCCCCAGCGCATCAATACGACGACGAACAATTTCGATACTGCGCGCCAATGCATCCTGAACCATTTCTTCCTTCTGTTTATCAGAATAAGACAATTCTATTGTTTTTCCATCCGATGAAATATCAACTGTATTTCCAAACGCCGCCTTCAAACGCCCCTTGGCATCAGAAACCTGATTTTCATCACGTACAACCAAAGAAACAACACCATCATGATTACGAAGATTCGAAAAACGAATAACCCCTTTGTCCCTATCTATCAAGGCACTACGCGTTTCTTCATATAATTGCTGTGTTTTTTCTTGGAACATTGTTGTGGTATCAACCTCTAACAATAACTGTGCCCCACCCTTTAAGTCTAACCCCAACGGCACAGGCTTAATCCACGATGGAAAATAAGGTGCCAATTTTGGCGACATTGTTGGCACCGCCAACAAAACACAAAACACCGACACAAATACAATAGCCAGTTTTTTAAACATACCTTTACCCTTTTTCTTAATCTGCGATTACCACTGCGTTTTTATTAACCTCAATAACAACGCCCTTAGCAACTTCTACTTCAATTGTTTTTTCATTGATTTTTTTGATTGTACCATAAATACCGGCCGCCATTACACGATTACCAACCTGTAACGAATCCAACATTTTCTGATATTCAGCCATACGTTTTTTATTTGGACGTACCATAAACAAATAAATAATACCAAATACAATCACACAATACAGCAACATTCCCCAAAAACCATTTTGCGGTGCCGCCGTTGCGCCAGATTGAACAACTGTATCAATAACTTCTGTGGTTTGTTCCATAGTTTTCTCCTTATTTAATACGCCCACAGTAGTAAAAAAAACACGTAAAGTAAAGGAAAAATAAAGTATTTTTTACAATCGTTCAAACCAAGCATCTATTTCAGACATCGGGATAAATTTATACACAGGTCGCCCATGATTACATTGCCCTGCACGTTCTGTATTTTCGATAGCGCGCAACAAAGCGTCCATTTGTGCAAAATCTAGCTTTTGCCCCGCCCGCACGGAATGATGGCACGCATAATTTGCCAATTTCAGATGCAGTTTCTCGCTTAATTGCGAAGAATGACCGTATGCACGCACCTCGTCCGCGATGGCACGCAAAACATCCGACCAATTCAAATCCCAATCAGACGGCTTTTCAAAAATCGCCACCGCATCGTCCCCAAACGCATCAACATACAATCCTACACGTTTTAATTCATCCGCAATAGAAACTATTGACATAACATCTTCATCACGCAAATTAACAATTATCGGGGTTAATAATGGTTGGGATTTCATTTTATTATTGCGTAATTTTTCATAGGTTATGCGTTCATGTGCAGCATGCTGATCAATAACAACCATATTGTCATCTTTTTGCGCAATAATATATTTATTAGCAACTTGCCCCACAACACGTCCCAATGGCAAATCAATAAAAACTGTATTATCTACCACTTGACTAGGAAGCCCCACATCTTCCTTAACAGCTTTTTCTACCGAGGCTATTTTTGTCCCCAAATTATCACGCAAACAAGAACCTGCCATCATTGGCATCTGCACGGGCCGCAACCCAAAATCAAAACGCGGCATCGACACCGATTCTGGAAAATTATTTTCTGGATTTAAACTGAGTTCGACCTTATTTTGCGACACCATTGTCTGTGCCAATCTATCGCGCAATGTCTTAATTATAAAGGAACGCACATGTGCAGGTTCCAAAAAATGAACATCTGTCTTGGCCGGCGACACATTAACATCAACCGCATTCGTTGGCAATGTTAAATATAATGCACACAATGGAAATTCACGTGCATGCATAACATCCATATATGCTGCACGCAACGCAGAAACCAAAACCTTATCCTTAACCGAACGACCATTTACAAACAAATATTGATCAACGCTAGATGCACGCCGCAATGTTGGTTCAGAAACAAAACCAGACAAAGTCATTCCAACCGTTGAATTTGACGAAGCGTTAATATCTAACATACGCCCGGCAACATCTGAACCCATCACCGCTTGAATGCGAGACAATAAATCTTCGCCTTTAACAAAGCGCCATTTATTGTTAAGAACAAAACCAACATCTGGACGCGACATCGCGAGTCGCTTTACCACATCCAAAACAGACATCATTTCCGCCCTGTCCCCACGCAAAAATTTCAATCGCGCCGGTGTTTTTGCAAACAGATTTTTCACCCTTATTCGCGTACCACTTTCCCAGTCCGAAGGGCGGATTTCATGCGTACAACAATCAATTTGCCACCCATTTTCATCCATGCCATTATTTGTATCTATCGTCATATCAGACACAGACGCAATCGACGGTAATGCCTCACCTCGAAACCCCATAAAATTAATATTTAACAAATCATCTGTTGGCAACTTTGATGTCGCATGACGCGTAACCGCACATGCCAAATCATCGCGCGACATACCACAACCATTATCTATAATAGAAATCAGCGTACGACCACCATCAACAACATCTATTATAATCTGGTCAGCACCCGCATCCAATGCATTTTCCACCAATTCCTTGACCACACTGGCGGGGCGTTCGACCACCTCACCTGCAGCAATTTGATTTATCAAAAAATCGGGCAACACACGAACGGGCATCCAAGCAAACCTATTCCTTGAATTTAACTTCGAGTATTTCGTATTCCCTTTCCCCACTGGGCAATTTTACAATACACGTATCACCAACGCATCTACCAATCATTGCACGTCCAACCGGTGATGTACACGAAATAACTGTACGACCATCTGATTCAATATCTGACAAAATTCTGCATTGCATTCTATTTCCGTCTTCATCTTCTGCAACGACACGCGCACCAAAAACAACCCTATCCCCAGACAAAGAATCAACATCTACGACCACAGCATTTTCGATTACCCCCTCGATAAATCTAATACGAGAATCAATCTGACGCTGCTTTTCCTTGGCCGCGCTATAATCTGCATTTTCAGACAAATCCCCCAAAGAACGCGCCCATTGTACAGTTTTTAATATTTCAGGTCTTTGAACTTCCTTCAAATCCTTTAGTTCTTTCAACAGGTTATCAAACCCCATACGTGAAATTGGTTTCTTATCCATTTTATCATCCTATCTTAATTCCATAAAATTATAAGCATTCATTTTAATTTTGCAATTATCAAATTTACAAGGTATAGTAAATAGACAATGTTTAGGCTAAATATCTTAACTCGTTTTTTACTGCGCCGATTTTTTTCCGGCGTTGGTCTTGTTATGTTGATTGTCTGCGGAATCATTTTCGCAGTAACATTTGTTGAACGTCTGCCGTCAAACCCAACTGCAATAGCGGCACTATATGAATCATGGATACGATTATTGGAATACGTACCAATGTTTTTACCAATGGCGGTATTTATGGGCACATTGTTAACATCATATAATCTTACCAAATCCACAGAAAGTATTATTGTATCGAGTGCGGGCTTATCCCCATTTCAAGCAGCCCGTCCATTTTTGGTCGGCGCATGTTTAATCGGCATATTTGCAACAACTGTTATAAATCCATATTCTGTTAACATCAGTTCAAAAAACATTACATCAAACAACCTAAAATTAATCGACGGCCAAATTTGGCTACGTGAATCATCTGAAAACGGCTACATCACAATGAATGCCAAAAAGATGCACAAATCAAACAACGAATTAATCTTCGAAGATACAATCATATACACACAAAACAGCACATTTAAATTAACCCAGCGCATTGAAGCTGATTCTATAACACTGTCAGACAACGGGCTAACAACACAAAATGCGACAATCTGGAATTCAGATGGCACAACCACCAAATCAGAATGGTCAACAAAAACACTACTAACCCCACAAACAGTATTGGACAGATACCTGCAACCTGATCAAATCTCTTTTTGGGATTTACCAAACTTCATAAAAAAGATGGAAGCAATTGGCGCCCCTATCCGTGGCCACCTTGTACAATTATGGACACTGCTATTTCTGCCATTAACAATGATAGCAATGGCAATGTTAGGCATCGCGTTTTCACAAACCAAACAACGTCGTAATTACAGTTTTGGCATAAAATTCAGCCTTGGGATTATAACCTGCTTTGCGGTATATTTTCTAATTAATATGTTTAACGCATTGGGGGCCACAGGCGCACTACCTCCGATTTTATCAATCATTGCACCGCCACTGATTATTATCGCCGGTTCAGGAATATTTATAACCAGTTTTGACACAATATAAACAATAACGGAACAAAACAATGCCACGCAAAAAAAAGAACAATTCAAAACTAAGCCGCATATTGATATGGGCATTGATTATCACAATAATAATATTAATGACAATATCATTTCCTGCGACACAACATATGACAGAAATCGTAATACACCCATGAATTACATAGATATTTTTTTAGAAGCCCTTGCTGCTGAACGTGGCTGCAGTGAAAAAACATTATCCAGTTATGAATCTGATTTAAGACTAGCCAACGACACAATAAAATCAGGACTTATTGGCGCAACCGAACAGGATATTCAGGGATACTTATCGTCCCTACCCGACAAACCATCATCCATTTCACGTAAAGCGTCTGCCCTGCGCGGATTTTATAAATTTTTAATGTTGGAAAAAATAATTTCAGCAAACCCAACAAAAAATTTGGAATTACCAAAACACGAACGCACACTACCTAAATTTTTAAGTATCGATGAAATCGAATTATTAATATCAAGTGCTGGCGACATAAAAACATCAATACGCCTACGTGCAATGATAGAATTACTATACGCATCAGGTCTGCGTGTTTCAGAATTATGCGAATTACCAATCACCGGCGTTTTGGGCGATAAATTATTAATCCACGGCAAGGGTGCAAAAGAAAGACTTGTTCCCATGCACGACACGGCAATTGACGCATTAAACAAATGGTTAAATGTGCGCGGCAACATTGATTCAAAATATGTATTTCCATCAAACGGAAAAAACGGACATATCACACGCGATGGATTTTTTAAAATCCTAAAGAAATGCGCATCATTGGCAGGAATATCCCCCAGCCGCGTCAGCCCACACGTACTACGCCATTCGTTTGCTTCCCACCTATTAGCGGGCGGCGCCAACCTACGTGCAATACAAACAATGTTGGGGCACGAAGATATATCTACAACACAAATTTATACCCATGTAATGCCGGAACAATTAAAGGAAACAATAAAAAACCATCATCCACTGGCATCACATCAAACAAAGGAATTTTTAAATGATTAAAAAATGTGATAAACCAGGATGCACCAAGGCAGGCACATGTCGCGCCCCAAAATCCCGCGATTTAAAGGATTACTGGTTTTTCTGTCAGGAACACGCAGCAGAATATAACAAGAACTGGAATTTTTACGCAGACATGACCCCCGAAGAAATCGAAGCGGACTGGGAACGTCAAACATTTGGTCAAGAATTAAAAGATAAAAACACCGCAAACGCGGATGCCAAAGATTACGAAAAATTTATAAACGACTTTATCACAGGTCGCAGTAAATTTGATAAAATTCCGGCAAAAAGCAAACTACCCACAAATGTCGTCAGCGCACTAAAGGTATTTGACTTAACAATATCCGCCACCTGGCGCGACATCGGCATAAAATATCGCGCATTGGCAAAAAAATACCACCCAGACACCGCAACAGACAAAAAGAACGCAGCAACCGAATTTGCCCGAATTTCCACCGCATACGATATATTAAAAAAGCATTTTGGAAAAAAATAAGCCCCGCAATCTTGGGACTTAAATAAATTAGAATGATTTAAATATGCAGAAACCCGATGGCGCAGTATACAGAAGTTACATAAGCCGCTGGGTTTCTCGCATAGATAAATTATTATAATTTATTTAAGTAGGCAATTGCGTCCATACCGGCACTACACCCTGTTCCGACCGCAGTTGCAATCTGCATCTTTAAACCACTATGAACATCACCAGCAACAAAAATACCTGCCGGCATAGCTTCTGGTTCCAATCGACCAAGTGAATCGCGCTGAATATCTTCGGACAAAAAATCTGTGTTAGCTTCATGCCCAATGGCAACAAAAATCCCATCAACAACAATTTGTTCACCGGATGTGGTGGTTACTACCAATTCTCCATCTGTGGAATCGGGTTTTGCCGATATCTTGGCCAAATCCGTATTAAATAGACATTCAATATTTTCACGCGCCGAAACACGTTCGCGCAAAACAGCTTCTGCCCTGGTAAAGGCAGATTTGCGATACACGATTTTTACAGTCTTTGCCAAATCAGCCAAATACAACGCATCATTTAGCGCACTATTTCCACCACCAAGAACAATTACTGTTTTTCCAGAATAGAAAAAACCATCGCATGTTGCACAATAGGAAACACCACGCCCCATAAATTCCCGCGCCCCCTCGATTTCAAGCTTTCGTGGACTGGCCCCTGTCGCAACAACAACTGCACGGCCAACATATTCCTTGCCTGATTCTGTTTTTATAACAAAGTTATCTTCTGAATTTTTTTCAACCATACTGGCACATTCAAATTCCACCGTCGCACCAAAGGTTTCGCACTGATTTTTCATAAATTGCGCCAACTCTAAACCACTACCTGCCCAACCAGGATAATTTTCTAAAACAGCAATCCCAGCAGTCTGACCACCCAACCTATCACCACCCAACACGAGCGTTTTTTTATTCGCACGCGCAGCATACAATGCAGCCGTCAACCCCGCTGGTCCTGAACCCAAAATAACAATATCATACATGATAAAAAACCTTTCCTTCTTATTTATTTTCGTGCACAGCATAGCACAGTCCACAGGCGTTATACAACCAAAATAATCACAATTAATCCATTGCATACAAATTAAAATTAAATTATAATAAGAAACAATATGAAATTGAAATTTGTATTTTTTAGTCGTTCTTCATCCCCGTTGGGGGAATAATTTATCACACACATTCTTTACAAACAAAACAATTCATTATAACCTATATCCTGATTAATAATAAAAGGAATAAAAATGTTGGATATAAAATTTATTCGTGAAAACCCAGATATGATTAAAAAGGCCTGTGAATTAAAGGGATTTGAAGATTACACAGACCAAATTCTTGAATTAGATGCACGCGTACGTGAACTAAAAACAATCACCCAAACCAAGACCGCCGAAAAAAACAAAATCACACGCGAAATACCAACCGCCACAGACAAGGCACCACTAATCGCAAAATCAAAACAAATCGGCGCAGAAATTGCGGACGACATGGCAGAATTGGCTGACAAAGAAAAAGAATTAAACGACCTATTACATCGCGTTCCACAAATTCCATCTGACACAGCCCCAATCGGCAAAGACGACACAGAAAATGTAGAAGTTCGTCGTATCGGCACACCCCGCGAATTTGATTTCACACCACGCCCACAGTGGGAATTACTAGAAATGAACGGTTGGTACAGACCTGAAAAAATCGCATCAATTTGCGGCACACGAACATATGCCCTATTTGGCGAAGCAGCCGAACTAGAATTAGCCATAGAAACATACGTTCTACAAAAATTAATGGACAAAGGTTTCACATTTGTCAGCTGCCCATCAATCACAAAACCACAAACAATATTTAACGCGGGCCACTTTATGGGAACCGACCAATCTGTAATGAATAATGATGTATTTATGCTGACAGATACTGACCGTTGCTTGGCAGGAACGGCAGAAATTATCTTGAATTGTCTACACAGCGATGAAGTATTAAACGAAAAAGACCTGCCAATTAAATACGCTGGATTTTCCCCATGTTTCCGCAAAGAAGCTGGCGCCGCCGGCCGCGACACCCGCGGAATCGTGCGCATACATCAATTTAACAAGGTTGAACAATACATATATTGCACACCTGAACAATCTGATGAAATGCACGAACACTTACTAAACAATTTATGCGAAGTAATGGAAGATCTCGAATTGCCATATCGTGTTATCGCAGCCTGCACAGGCGACATGGGATTTAACAAGGTAAAAATGAATGACGTAGAAGCCTGGTTCCCTAGCGAGGGCGCATATCGCGAACTAGGTTCCTGTTCGTCGATTGGTCAATTTCAGGCGCGCCGCACAAACACACGTTACCGCGACAAAAACGGAAACATGCAATTCTGCGCAACATTAAACAACACAGGCATCGCCCTGCCACGTGCAATTGTACCTGTAATTGAAAATCATCAAAACCCTGACGGTTCTGTAAACATACCAAAGAAATTACA
>JAFYXQ010000017.1 GCA_017546085.1 Alphaproteobacteria bacterium
AATATCCAACGCATTGTGATGTGTTGTAAATGGACGCGCAGCTGCACCTGATGCAACATTCTGGAGTACTGGGGTTTCAATTTCCAAAAAGCCATTTCTATTCATATAATCGCGCCAATACTGCGTCATCTTGAAGCGACCCAACAATGCATTACGGGATTCTGGATTTGAAATAATATCCAGATAACGCTGACGATAACGTGTTTCCGTGTCTGTCAAACCGTGATATTTTTCGGGCAATGGGCGCAGTGCCTTGGACAAGATTTCATAACCCGATACACGTACCGTCAATTCCCCCGCAGTTGTATGGTATAGAGTACCGGTAATACCAATAAAATCGCCCAAGTCAACATTTGCCTTCATAAATTTGTAATTTTCTTCACCCAATTCTTCGCGGGACATAGAAAACTGAATTTCGCCATTGATGTCATAAATGCGCCCGAACATCAATTTGCCCAACCAACGCAGTGCCGTTACACGACCTGCCAATTTTACAGGGGTATCATCCGCCAATTCACGAGCAGATTCAATCGTATGTGTGCGATCAAATTTATCTTTCCATACAACACCGTCACGCGCACGAATGTTTTCAGCCTTTTGCAGGCGTGCCGTTAATTCATTTGTTGAAATCTGTGTGCTGTTGGTGTTTTCTGACATTTTTTGTTACCCCTGTATTTTTGTTATAAAAAACGGACGCATAAAAGTGCGCCCGCAGTTTAGTCCTGATGGTCGCACTATATTAATTAAAACGTTTCAAAAAGCATTTCATTTTTTTAATGCACCCCTGTTATCGTATAAAACCGCCACAAGGGCGGTTTCGAATTCTGGTGCGAGCAAAGGGGCTCGAACCCTCGACCTCAACCTTGGCAAGGTTGCGCTCTAGCCAACTGAGCTACGCTCGCATTGCGTGGTACATAATGACATATATTTTATATAATTGCAAGTGTTTTTTATAAAAATTTAAAAGTCCCGATTTTTACGGGACTTTTTGCAAATTCTGCGATTTAATGTATTCGAATTTTAGCGAATCCAGCGAATACTGTTTACGCATTTCTTCCAGTTTTTGTTTTTCCAGTTTGTTTGATTCTTTTACCCCAAAATTAATCCCGGCAATATTTGCCCATATTCCAATAACTGCAATCGCAATAAACCAAGAACGACCGCCAACCCATTTGGTCCGTATCGGTGATTCACTGGCCCGTTGAGATATATTAACATTATGTTCTGCCATTTTATGCCCCCATGTTTTTAAAACCATGTCCATGGTTGGAACACCTTTAACAATCCCAGCGCAGTACGTTTGTCTGCGTATGTATGACCACAACGTGGACATACGTTAAATGGTTTCAAAATAGATTTTGCCTTTTTAAACATCATGAACCACAGGTATAGACCGACCGCCCATACTGCAATTACCAATCCCCATGCAACATAGCCAAAATATTTATCAACCGTACCAGTTATAACCGTTATTGTTGTTATGTCTGATTTTGATAAATCGTTATAAATCTTGGTTGCAACGGGCCATGATGATGGGCGCCATGGATACACATGTTCAATACCATAATTAGTCAATAATGTTGTCCCCAACCCACCAGACTGATTATCCAGCGCAGTTTTAATCGCAGAATCCAACATTGTGTCAAATTCTGTCTGGGCAACACGTGTTAAATCTGTTTTTATCTTGTCCAGTTGGGCATTTACCTTGGCCGCAGTATTGTCAACGGTCGCAATCGCTTCGTTTGTTTTTTCGATTCCTTTGTCCACTTCGGCAACAGCCTTGTCAACACCGTCTGTTTTTACACCAAACATTTTTGCAAAACCTGTTAATTTCTTGACCCCAGTTGTGGTTTCTGTGGCCTTGGCGGTTTCTGCCTTGGCCTTGGCGGTGGCATCTGTTGCCTTGGCAACGGCGGTTTCTGCCATTTTAACCTTGTCAATAGCAATGGCAATTGGTTTTTCTAAATTAATCGATTTTGCAACACCGTCCAGTAATGCCTCGTACTGCTTTACAATGCCACGTTGCAAGTCAAAGAACATTGACACAACCATTGATTTCTTTATCGGCGCAGAATACGTGTTTTTGACGTATAATGGGAACCACGCAACCAACGCGAGCCACACAATGCTAATAATAGTAAATGTACGCTTGGTCCAGGTAATCACAGATTGTTTCTTGGCGACAGTTTTTGCGCCGCCCATATCGATAACTTCGATTTCTTTCTTTTTGGCCATAAAAAAACTCCTTTGATAGGAGTTTAAACGATTTTAACAAATCATTGCAATAGTTTATTTTAATTTGACAGCATCAGATTTTAACTTGTTCATTAATGCGTTAAAATCATCTATTTCTTTTTTATAAGTGCTAAGTAGCGCATAAAATTTTGGATTTGCCGCAAGAAAATATCTGCGTTGTTCCTTTAAGCTGTCAATATACATTTTTAAGGCTTCGCTGTCGCGCATAAATGCAGAACAATATATTTCGGGAATTGCAGACCATCTTTTCGGATTCATGGGATCCGTACGGCACGCCAGAGTATAAACATATTCAAATTTCGATGGGGTCGTGCCAGATCTTATAACATCGTAATCTAAAACCAAATCGTTTTCTAGTTTCATATATAGGTTGTTGTCTGTATTATCCTTCATATTATTCACCTGTATAATTTTTAATAAATTCCTTTTTAAATTGTGCGAAATTGCCCTGCTCTATGGCGGTTCTGATGTCGCGCATTAAATCCTGATAGAACCACAGGTTATGTTGCGTCAGCAATGTTGCGCCCAATATTTCATTACATTTGATTAAGTGATGGATATATGCACGAGATAGTTTACACGCAGGACAGTCGCATTTGTCATCCAATGGGGCGGCATCTTCCCTGAATTTAGCATTACGCATATTCATTGTGCCGTGACGCGTAAATGCCTGGGCAGTACGACCTGCACGCGTTGGCATTACGCAATCAAACATATCAACACCACGTTCAACCGCACCCAATATATCCAACGGTGTACCAACCCCCATTAAATATCTTGGTTTATCTGTTGGCAACAGCGGGGTTGTCGTTTCTATCATTTTGAACATCACATCCTGGGGTTCGCCAACCGCAAGACCGCCAATCGCATAACCATCAAACCCGATTTCGGTTAAGGCACGCGCAGATTTCGCACGCAAATCTGGGAAATCTGCCCCCTGAACAATGCCAAAAATTCCATACCCATCACGGTCAACAAACGCATCCTTGCTGCGTTTTGCCCAACGGGTTACCATATCAACATTTTTTTCAACGCGGTCGCGTGGCGCAGGTAATTTTAGACATTCATCCAATACCATTGTTATATTGGAATCTAGCTGATGTTGAATATGGACAGAATCTTCGGGGCGCAGAAAATGTTTCTTGCCACCATCAAAGTGCGATGTGAATTGAACGCCTTCTTCACTCATTTTTGTAAGGGTCGATAGGGACATAACCTGAAATCCACCACTGTCCGTTAAAATCGGACCGCGCCAACCACCAAATTTATGCAACCCACCCATTTGTTCAACTAAATCACCGCCCGGACGCATCATTAAATGGTACGTGTTCCCCAAAATTACCTGGGTACCGGTTGCAGCAACTTGATCCATAGTAAGAGCCTTGACCGTGGCCGCAGTGCCAACAGCCATAAATGCAGGTGTCTGAAATGTACCATGCGCCGTTTCAACACTGCCACGGCGCGCGTTACCATCAGTTGCAATCAAATTAAATTTTAGTGCCATTGTTTATATCCCCCCAATGTTTATTTTACGCGTTCAAACCAACGTTCGATATACGGTCTGCGCATTGCCAAGAAACCCAACGCCCCCTTGCAATCAAGAAATGTACGGAAGCCTTCTGCAACGTCCTGTAATAAAACACGGGCATTTTTTGGGGTACGATAATCGTGAATGTATTTTTCACATGCGACAATACAATTACAGTATTGCGACCAACCCTTGGCTGGTGCAGATATATCTTCACGATTTTTTAAATTTGTTTGAAAAACTAATGCGACAACCGGATCCCGCCAAAATATTTCTCGAAAAAATTTAACATCATTGGCCGTCAGCAAGATATGATTATAATATGCAATGCCCGCCAAAACAGCCCCAAGGTCGCGTTGAACATCTGGGGATAATGTATTTACAATATTTTGTTTATTTTGAATCATGTTTTACCTGTGTGTGTTTTTGCTTTCCTTCCTTGTTAAACAGCAAACAGCAATCACCATAGCTGAAAAACCTATATTTTTCATCAACTGCATGTTTGTATGCCGCCTGCATTTCGGGCAATCCAGCAAATGCTGACACCAACATAAACAATGTTGATTTTGGCAAATGAAAATTCGTCAGCAACACATCAACCGCACGAAAATTATAACCAGGGGTAATAAATATACGTGTATTCCTGTTAAACGGGGCAACACGACGATATTTCGATGGATTACGGTTGTATTTTGCCGAACTTTCAAGCAAACGCATCGATGTTGTTCCAACTGCAATTACACGTTTTGCATTATTTATAATTTCTGCCTGAGATTCTGTGATACGTCCCCATTCGCTGTGCATTTTATGTTCTGATAAATCCTCGGTCTTGACTGGCATCCATGTGCCCGCCCCAACATGCAATGTAATGTTTACTATCTTTGCACCGCGGGCACGTATTTCATCCAATAATTCAGGTGTAAAATGCAACCCCGCCGTTGGTGCAGCCATTGAACCCAACGGTGCGGAATATACAGTTTGATAACGTTCGCGATCTTCGAGTTGTTCTTCGCGTTTCATATATGGTGGCAATGGCATTTTTCCAACGCGTTCCAATACCGCAAAGACATCTTCGCATAGAAAGTTTATTTTTATGCCGCTGTCCTGATTTTTTGCAACGATTTCTATTTCTGTGCCATCGTCCAGTGTTAAAATTCGCCCCAATTGTAATTTGGTAAATTTTTTACACAACCCCCACCAACATCCATCACGTGTTTCTGTGTGTAAGGTAATCTCGTACTTACCGTCCGCCATAAAACGCGCGGGGATTACACGCGAATTATTAAAAACAACAACGTCGCCTGGGCGCAGATAATCCAAGAAATCACGAATGTGTTTGTCGTGGGTGTTTTTACCATCAACCACCAACATGCGTGATGCATCACGTTGTGGTAACGGGTGGGATGCAATTAATTCAGGTGGTAATTCAAAATCAAAATCAGATGTCGTTAACATTGTTCACTTATCGCATTTTTGGTTGCCCTGCCTTGGCACGCAGTCTATTTGTGTTATATATTTTACGTAATTCTTGCTCAGACCGGCTGTTTACTGATTTTAGTGTAAAATCCCCCCTTGACGATAAGGAGTGCCCCTGTAGGTCGCCGAAATAATTTTTAAAAACAATTGTATCACCTTCCCTTAGGTAATCATAAATATGAGACCAGTTATAATCGTAGAAAAGAATCCGATAATCAACCAAACTATCGCCGTCTTTGTCGCAATAGACCCATTTTTCTTCGTCGATTTTTTGCACCACACCCTTTTCAATTGTTGGTTCAACACAAGATGGCATTGCAAGTGGCGACGCCGCCAATAGATATGGCAAAACCTTTTTATATATTTTCATTTTTAACCTTTACTTCTTGAATTCTAGACCCTGATCGATGTAATTTTCTGCCTTGTCTTCCCAGTCGGGTTCGACACGTACAAATAAATGCAGGCGTGCGTTAACATCCCATTGGTCCTGAATATCATGGCGGGCCGCCGTTCCAATGCGTTTTAACTGTTCCCCACCACGACCAACAACAATCTTTTTATGACCGTCGTTACGTACCGCAATTTTCTGATAAATATCCAAAACACCATCAGCACCAACATCCACGCGTTCAGTAACAACATTGATATGATATGGTAATTCCTGATGAATATATTTGTAAATCTTTTCACGGGTTAATTCGGATAAATACAATTCGTCTGGAACATCAGGTGCGTCCACTGTATCAAATAAATACGGACTTTCCGGTATTACATCAGCCAAGGCCGTCAACATTTTTTCAATACCGTCATTTTTTAATGCAGAAATCATAAATATTTCACGCCATGGTGCCATTTGTGAAATTTCCGCAACCATCGGCAATAAATCTAACTTCGCAATTGCATCAACCTTGTTCAAGGCAACAAAGATATTTGGGCGATCTGCAATTTTTTCCGCCAATGTACGAATTGTTTCGGTTATCCCCTTTTGTGCATCAATCAGCAACAATACAGCATCTGCATCAGATACGGCATCCATGGCCGCCGCAACCATAGCCCTGTCCAGACGGCGCGAAGGCTTGAATACCCCAGGGGTATCGACGAATATCAACTGACGCGCACCAACCATTTTAACTGCGCGCAAACGGGTTCGGGTTGTCTGTACCTTGTGCGAAACAATCGACACCTTGCGCCCCATGATTTGATTTAACAATGTGCTTTTGCCGGCATTTGTTGGACCAATTATCGCAACAAAGCCCGAATATGTTTTGTCTGTCATGGGACAAACCATACCACACCATTTTGAAAAGTGAATTAAAATCTTAATATTTTTCCCTGTTTTTGGTTATGGCATTTTTTCTGTTGTTATTTTTTTTCAAATGTTCTAAATTTCTAGCATTATGAGTAAGGAAATTATCGAAAATATTGATTCACAGCAGCTATCAGACGCATTGTCTGAACGCTATCTTTCATACGCAGTCAGCACGATTGTATCACGCGCCCTGCCCGATGTGCGCGACGGGTTGAAGCCCGTACATCGTCGAATTCTGTATTCCATGTTGCGACAGAAATTGTCCCCAAATGCCGCGTTTCGTAAGTGCGCGACTGTTGTTGGGGACGTATTGGGGCATTACCATCCACACGGGGACAGTTCTGTGTATGATGCCATGGTACGTTTGGCCCAGGATTTCTCGGTTCGGTATCCGTTAATCGATGGACAGGGAAACTTTGGTAATATCGACGGCGATCCACAGGCGGCATATCGATACACTGAATCCAAAATGACCGAAGCAGCAATGCTGATCATGGAAGGGTTGGATGAAAATAGTGTTGATATGATGCCTAATTTCGATGGCACAACGATGGAACCCGTGGTTATGCCTGGGGCGTTTCCAAATCTGCTCGCAAATGGTGGAATGGGGATTGCCGTGGGTATGGCAACAAATATTCCAACCCACAATGTGGCAGAGGTTTGCGATGCGCTGAATTTTGTTATTGACAAGCCTGATGCGACAACCGCGCAAATTATAAAAAAAATGGTTGGCCCTGATTTTCCAACCGGCGGTATATTAATCGATAGTTTTGATACGATTGTTAAAAACTATGAAACCGGCAAAGGTGCATTTAGAATTCGTGCACGTTGGGAAATCGAAAACCTTGAACGCGGTGGTTGGCAGGTTGTTATATCTGAAATTCCATATGGAATAGTTAAATCAAAGTTAGTCGAACAAATAGCAACATTGATTGATGCAAAAAAACTGCCACTGGTTGACGATATTGTCGATGAATCAACAACCGATGTTCGTATTGTTATCACCCCAAAATCGCGCAATATTCCCGCAGATAAAATGATGGCTCATTTATTTGCGATGTCCGATTTGGAATATCGCTTTAACATGAATTTCAATGTTATTGATTCCAAGGGTGCCCCACGCGTTATGCCGATTGGTGATGTATTGCGTGAATTTATTACACATCAGAAAGATGTTCTGTGCCGACGAACACAATGGCGTCTGAATAACATTGCACGCAGATTGGAAATTCTGGGCGGTTTATTGGTGGTTTATTTGAATTTAGACCGCGTTATTGAAATTATCCGTAATGAAGATGATGCCAAGCTTGTATTGATGTCCGAATTCAATCTGACAGAAATTCAAGTGGAGGCAATATTAAACACACGTCTGCGTTCATTGCGCAAGCTCGAAGAAATGGAAATCAAGCGTGAAGATGCCGCCCTGCGCGAAGAACAGGAACAATTACAAGCATTGCTAGCCAGCGAAGAAGCACAAAACAACCAATTAAAAGCTTGGTTTAACGACATTAAAAAGACATATGATAAAAAAACTAAATTGGGACGTCGTCGCACAACATGGACAGAACAGACCGAAGAAATTGTCGTAAATGCAGAAGAATTTATAGAAAAAGAACCACTGACGATTATCCTGTCCACAATGGGATGGATTCGTGCAGCCAAAGGACATTTGGATTTGAATTCGCTGGATATGAAATTCAAAGAAGGCGATGAGTTGTATTCCGCATTCCATGCAATGTCCACTGATAAAATTAATTTATTTAGTACATCAGGCAAAATGTTTACATTATCCGCAAACGAATTGCCGTCAGCACGCGGTTTCGGTGAGTCTGTACGTATGATGGCAGATATTGCCGCCGACGAAGATATTGTTCGCGTATTCGTTTTAGATATGAAGGCGAAATATCTGTTGGTATCAAAGCATGGTAATGGATTTATCATCGCAGGGGAAAATTGTTTGGCACAAACTAAAAATGGAAAGCAAGTTATGAATATTGAACCGAAGAACCCTGCGCATATGTGCGTCGTGGTTTCAGGGGATAGCGTCGCCATGTCTGGTTCAAACGATAAATTGCTGATATTTAAAACAGCAGAGATTCCAGAAATGTCCCGCGGCAAGGGTGTTATCTTGCAAAAGTATAATGCTGAACGCACATACGTTTTGGATGTAATGTTCTTTGACGCAGAAAATGGATTCGGATGGACAACTGGACGCGGGGTTACAAAACTTGAAAACTGGGTGCCATGGTGCGGGAAACGCGCATCCCAAGGACGCACAGTGCCAGTAGGATTCCCACGTAGTGGAAAATTTGGGAAATAATAACCATGGAAACATTATTATATACGACTAATAAATTTCGTAGTTTTTTTGACAACATTACAAAGAATCTGTTTTTAAAAGACGACCTTAATCTTAAGCATTATCGAAATGCAACCATTGTAATCGACAAAAAATCTGAACGGATTGGCCTGTTTGATTCTGATGGCAACGGTATTCCTGATGCAAGTTTGACCCGTCATAATAACAAAAAACATCCATTGCCGAAATATAAACTTTCTTCGTCAGATGATTTTATCGATGAAGATGTTATATGTTGCTTTAACTTGAATCAACACTTTGGACATTTCCTTATCGAAGGACTAACATTACTGTGGCCATTGGTTTCTGAACCATACAAAAGTTATAAAATCGTTTTTGCAAGCACTTTTCATAAAAAACTGCCTGATTATATTATAAATTTCCTTGAAATATTAGGAATTAAATCCGAACAGATATTATATACAACAAAAACTACACGTTTTCGCAATGTTCTTGTCCCTGAGCAAGCGGGGGTAATAAGTTCATACAGCAGCAGACACATGGCAAAACTGTACAAAACAATCGCAGACAACGTATCTGATACCCGTAACAAATCAGACATGCAAAAAATATATGTATCACGTGCAAAGTTTGGTCAGCATAAGGATTTTGGTGAATTAAAAATACAGAATATCTTCGAAAAAAATGGTTATACTGTTATCTATCCTGAAACGTTATCGTTGACACAACAAATTAGCCTGCTTAGTAAGTGTTCGCACCTAGCTGGTCTGTGCGGAACCGCGCTGCATTTGTCTGTTTTTATGCCACAGGGCGGAACCGTTATAGCTATGCGCAGAACAACAGCCTTGGACAGCCCTGATGCAGTGCAATATTTACTTAATAAAATTACCGGATTGAATTCTGTTTTTATAGATACCAGCATTGAAACGCATGAATCACCACATTGGAGCCTTGATTTCCCGCAGATTGTTGGTGTAACAAAATATTTGAGACAATTTTTTGATGATAACAAATTTGAATACACGGATGCCGACTTAAAAACAAATCAAGCAGATATGGAAAACTATGAAATCGTATATGCAAAATGGCAAAAGAAACAAAAGAAAATAAAAAAACTCAAACCGATAATTAGGCTGCTAACCATCGTATTGCCCAGAAGATCTTGGCGCAGGAAATGTCGAAATTGGTTTGAAAACGTTTTACATGTGAAATAAAAAAAATGCGCGGTTTGCGCATTTTTTATTTTAATTTCTTGGTCCATTCATTGTCTGGGAAATTTAATCGCAACATTTCCGCATATCCTGCCGCCTGAGATGGTAATCCAATCGCAGTATAACATTCGGTTAGGCGATACATTGCCTCTGCCGTCATGACAGATTCCTGAGCATCTTTTACGACCGATTGCAGGCGATTAATTGCGCTGGGCCAATTTTCACGACGCATATCATTGCGAGCCGCATACATAACCTTGCCTGCGATATAATTTTTTAGGATTATTATCTTATTTTCTGCATTCTTGGCATATGGGCTGCGCGGGAAACGGTTTACCAATGTTTGAAACTGCTGTAATGCATATGCAGACATTCCAGGTTCACGACGAACATCACTGACCTGACGATAGTAGCACATACCACGTAAATACATTACATATGGTACATCCCTGTGTCCAGGATGAAACCGCATAAAACGATCCGTGGCAAGTAAAGCACCCGCAAAATCATCGTCCATATAATGCGAATAAGCCGCCATTACCAATGCGTCTGGCGCCCAAGGACTTGAAGGATGTTGGTTTTCCGCAGTCAAAAAATCAACAGCTGCTTGCTCGTAATCATCATCTTCGAATTCTGCGTATGCCTTGGCATATAATTCTGACAATGGTTGTTCGGCAACTACCTTTGTGTCTGAGCCTGTGCAACCTGCCAAAATCGCTGCAAGTACCACTAGTAAAAACTGTTTTTTCATATTTTTATTCCTGTCTTGATTTTTGTTTCGTAATCGCAGTATAATCGAAACTATGAAACTAGGCAAACATATTTTCGGGGTCGGTGCAATGACAGGCATAAGTCGCGTGTTCGGATTCGTGCGCGACATGCTGATTGCGCGTGTTATGGGCGCAGGAAGATTATCCGACATTTTTTTAGCTGCGTTTAAATTGCCGAATCTGTTTCGCGATTTGTTGGGCGAAGGCGCCTTGTCCGCGATATTTATCCCGATGTTTACAGATGCCAAAAAAGACGAAAATTTTGCAAAAAATGTTTTTTCGTGGCTGATGTTGGGACTGTTGATAATAACAATCGTATTCGAAATATTTATGCCGTTGGTGGTATGGGGATTGGCACCTGGGTTTGATATGGTACCTGGCAAGATGGAAACGACTGTCTTGATTTCTCGTATCATGTTCATATATGTGATTTTTATTTGCGCATCAGCGTTTTTATCCGCAATATTAAATGCGTTTTCAAAATTTTTGCTGGCGGCGTTTATGCCTGTAATGCTGAATATTATGCTGATATGCGCACTTCTAATCGCGATGGTATTTGGTTCGCAAAATATATTGTATCTGATGTCTGGGACGGTTGTTTTGTCGGGAATTATTCAATTCGCAATTCTATGGGCGCGTATTAGACGTGGACATTTTGGATTACGACTGATCGTGCCACGATTAACGCCGAAGATAAAAAGTATCTTTAAACGACTGAGCATCAGCATTGTGGGCAGCGGTTTTTATCAAATTACCATCATTGTCGGCACACTGGTCGCGAGTTTTCAAAGTGGGGCCGTATCGTGGCTATATTATTCAGACAGAATTGTTCAATTGCCATTTGCGATGGTCGGTTTGGCGGTTGGAACTGTCTTAATGTCATCTATATCAAATGCAATCGCAAATAAAAATATGCGCAGTGTTTATATCCAACAAAATTCTTCTATGCGAAAATCAATGATGCTGATACTGCCATGTATGGTGGGACTGATTGTGTTGGCACATCCAATCATTAAATATTTGTTCCAATATGGCGCATGGACCGCAGAATCAACACAGGCTGTTTCAATCGCAATTATGATTCAGGCACTTGTTCTGCCAGCGATGTTGATTAGTCAGATTTACAGTAAAACACTTTATGCAGCACAGGATGTTAAGACGCCAGTTAAAACAAGTATTATTTCACTGGTTGTGGCTGCAGCTATATATTTGTCCCTGTTCCCGTTTGTCGGATATTTGTCAGTACCAATTGGCGTTGTGGTTAGCGGATACCTTAAAAATGCATTATTGTGGCGCGCATGTAAAAAACGTGCACTGATTAATACAGATAAACGAACAAAACGATCGATATTTATAATGGCGATTTTGTCGGTAATATTAGGGATAGGGCTTGCCACGTTGCAAATATCCAACATTTGGGTTTTAGCATTCGCAATTGTCGGATACGCAATCTTGTATCTGCCAGTTGCATATGTGATTGATAGAAAAATATAATATTGAAAAAATAAATTTGAAAACGGCCCTTCGTTATGATAAAATAAAATTATAAATTGAATGTAAGGAGTCCAAAAATCATGAAAAAAATAATTTCTTTGGCGGTCTTGACAGCAATGCTGGCAGGCTGTATGGATTTAAACAGAACAGGTACAGGCACATCATACGGTGCTGATGGTTTCGGTGAAGAAACACTGACTGGTGCAGATTCAACCGCATCATTGAATGACACATATCTGATGGCCGCAGCACCCAAATATTATGTCGGAAGTGCATACAAGGTTGACGATGTACAGTATATCCCTGTGGAAGATTTGACATATAATCAAACCGGCATGGCAGGCATTATCCCTGTTGAATTAAATGGAACAAAAACAAGCAACGGTGAAATATTTGACATTAACCAAATGGTCGCGACGAGCAAGACTTTGCCACTGCCAACGATTGCACGTGTTACAAATCTTGATAACGGTCAATCTGCAATTGTTCGTGTAAATAATCGTGGTCCATTTGTAAATACGCGTCTGATGGATTTGTCCCCTGCGGCTGCTGAAAAAATCGGCATGAAAGGTCAAGCTAAGATTCAAATTCAAGTTCTGCCAGAACAAACAATGGTTGTAAAAAATGCAACATTGGGCATAAATGAACCACAACCAGTTGTTACAGAAACAACCACAACGGTTACAGAAACAGTTGCCGCGCCGGTTGAAGCAGCACCGGTTGCAACAGCGCCAATTTCCGGTGATTACAGTGTACAGGTTGCCGCATTCTATGCACAGGATACCGCGGATTCTTTGGCACAAAAGTTAAAGACATACGGCGATGCAGTCGTTATTAACGAAGGCGACATGTTCAAGGTTCGCATAATAAACCTTGATGCAACAAAGGCACGCAGTGTTATTGACGCATTGCGCGCAAACGAAGGCATGGCACCAGGATTGTTGAAAGACGGCCGATGGATAAATGCCGATAGTATTTAAAAAAAGTCGCCCAAATGGGCGATTTTTTTTAACGAGTTTTATTGATATAATGGTTCATCACTGATTCTACACTAAATTTTGCAATCCCGTTTGATGCCGCGACAATAAGCCTATCATTATCAGATAAAACGGAAAAACCATCAATACTACCCCGGTCATTACAATATACAAACATTGGGGAATCCATGGCGTTTATCATTTCAGAGTCAAATTCTGCAGACAATTTTTCACACGCCTTGGCCAATTTTGTGGTGCAATGAAAAACAGGTATTGTTGCCAAATGACCAACATCTGACAAAGAACGAACGAAACGATTGTTCGTTTCGCCCAACCGATAACCATTTTTTATATAAAATGGCTTAGCCTGATCCATCGCAATCAAATTTATATTTTTCGCAACCAAGGAAGATGCTTTTTCTGCCTGTTTTAATAAACGTAAACCTATGCGCATGTGTTGATATTCGTGCAAAACATACAAATGACGAATATACGCATTACCGTGCAACGCATCACCATTTACACACCCAACTACCTTGTCGCCATCATACGCAGCAAAGGCGAAACAAAAACTATTATTTCGATACGATTCCCAAAATTCTTCGAATGCAGCAAAATGCTGAAATGATGTAAGCGCCATACTATACGTATCCCTTAATGTAGCGACACGAACAGCCCAAAAATCGTCCCATATTTTTGGCTGATCTGATTTAAAAATAGGTCTGATACTTATATCTTTCATACAAAAGTATATAGTACACAACTGTTGTTTTGTCAATATTAAAATTTCAAATCTAAGTCTGGGAACCGATTATGTTTGGAATTTGGTACAATTATTAATTCCCCATCCCCAACCCATTTTTTCGATAATTCAAAAGGCACAACAGAATCATGCGATGCAACATAATGCGCCTGTAATACATGCGGCAATCCGTTCAGGTTTTCCGAATTAAATAGCGGTCTATCACCAAAATATTCCGTCCAATCTGAATGATTTAAGACCCCTGCAATAGTTATCCATTTTACAATATTTAATTGCGGATTTTGCCTTATTGCCAAGCCGGATAACAATGCACCACCAGAATATCCAATCAAAACAATTGGGCGTGAACCTGCGACCTTGGCTATTGCGCTTGAGATATCGTTTACAACACCTGTCGAAAAACGCCCATCCGTCCAATCTGAAATATCGCAATTAGTATTCATAACATATTGACATGGACGCGCCATATAAACAACATTTGGATTTAGATCAGATACCGCTAAATCACGCAAAAATGTGTTTCGTGGGGTTGGATTATCTGTTGGGATTCCGTGTATGTCAAAGGAATTCCCATCCCCTTCTATGTAAATATGTATTGGATTCACAGAATCAAAAATACGCTGATATGTAAAAATATCATACGTTTTTTCATGCATAACAATTGGCAAAAATTCAGCAGGCGGTATCCAATTTGCCGTACAGCCCATAACAAACAATAATAAAAACAAAAACATTCGCCACATGTTTATAGAATACAAAAAAACATATAAAAAATCAAAAGTTTTATCTATAGTTGACAAAAATACTTGACAAATCTAATTGCATGCGCTATTTTTTTCACTAAAATAAGATTTTGCTCGTACAAAAAAAAGGATTTTGATATGCCAAGTAAACAGAACGTAAAAAAGGCTGCAAAAAAGATAAAATCAACAAATAAAACAACGCAAAAAAAGCGCCCTTGTTTAATTAAGCGCACCTTTCATCATATTTGGAGGGGACTGTGCACAGCGGGTCGCACGATAAAAGAATTTTTTGTTCGTGTTTGGGGCTGGATTTGTAAATTGAATTTTGTCGCGTTATTAAACTGCACCCTGCTCGTGGCAATTATCGTTTTATTTTCTATGCTAATCATGGATATTTTGGGCTGTAAAAAAACTGTAATCGTTATCGCCGATCAAAAACCAGCAATTGAACAAGTTGTAATTACAGAAAAAAGCGCACCAGAATCCATTGTGTTACCATTAAAAGGAAAATCAAACAAGGCCGTCAATATCGTACCGCTTAAAAAGTCAGAGGTACAAACAGCAAAACAAAATAAAACCCTTATGGGTGATGTAATTATTGATTCACGCGCATCTGGTGCAGTGCTGCAAGACAATTCCACAATATCCGGCAATTTATATTTACAAAATATGCGTAAATATACATTGCCATGCGACATAAAAATTAACGGCAATTTGTTCCTGCGCGATGTTAATCTACTGCAATTCTGCGGTGATTTTACAGTTACTGGAAATATTTACGTTAGTCCACGTTCTTCGTTTGGCCCAATCCCAAAGACCGCACGTGTTGGTGGATATGTTGTTTTATAAAAATACCACCACAAGGTGGTATTTTTTTTATTCAAAAAATTAATATTTATGATATAATAAAAAACATCCAAACGAACAAAAGGATTAAAAGAAATGTTTGAAAAACTTCTGAACGTGTTATCTAAAAATTTGGGTTATACCGTTGTTTTGGCGGTATCAGTATTGTTGTTTGCAGTGTTTTCTGATGGCTTGGTCGCAGGCTTGATAACTGCGATTTCTGCATTATTGGCATACACATGCGTTGTCGCGTTGTACAAAGAATATACAAAACTGTCTGTAAAAAAAGCACCCGCTGCAAAGGCACCAATAAAAAAGAAATCAAAAAAATAAAAAAATCCCGCAAAACGCGGGATTTTTTTTACACAAAAACTAGTCTGCCAGTGTGCCAACCGACATTGTTATGCGACGAATACCACTGCTGATAGATTTTTCCTTGTTTATACGTGCCTTGATAATTTCGCCCGTATGTTTTATGTGCGTTCCGCCACACAATTCACAAGATACATCACCCGCAGTTATAACACGCACCGTATCGCCATATTTTTCACCAAATAACGCCATTGCACCACGCGAAACCGCGTCATCCATTGACATTTCTTCGTGTAATACCGGCATATCGGCAGATATCCATTTATTTATTAAATCTTCGACCGCCTGCTTTTCATCCGCAGTCATCGCACGACCAAATGAAAAGTCAAAGCGAACAGAATCTGGACTAACCTTGGAACCGCGCTGCTGAACATCTTCGTTCAAAACAGAACGCAATGCAGCCTGCAGCAAATGCGTGGCAGTATGTGCACGTGCGGTTTGCTGACGAACAGATGTATTTATAACCGGCACAACAACATCGCCAACAGACAAATCAGATGTTAATGTCCCCTTGTGAATAACAACACTATCAACACGTGCCGCTTCTGATACAGTCATAACTGCTTTATTACCCTGCGTTAGCTCACCACTATCGCCGACCTGACCGCCCTGAGTACCATAGAATGTCGTCTTGTCCAGCGCAACTTCAACTTCGTCCCCAGCAACCGCAGTTTCAACAAATTCACCATTACGCAATATTGATAATACGCGCGATTCCATTTCAACCGGTGAATATTTTGCAGCATCGTCTGTACCCGCTAAATCTGTCTGAGATTCCCAGAATATACGCGTCCCCTTGGTATTAGCGCGAGAGCGTTCCTTCTGTTCTGTCATGGATTTTTCAAAACCCGCAACATCAACATCGATACCCCTGTCGCGCAGAATCATTTGTGTCAAATCCAACGGGAAGCCATATGTATCAAACAATTTAAACGCAACATCACCTGGCAAGATAGCATTATTCAATTTTGGAATTTCATTTTCTAACAATTTCATACCGTTTTGCAACATGTCTGCAAATGCGTTTTCTTCATTCTGAATAATTTCAACAACACGTTTTTCTTCACGCGCCAGTTCCGGATACGCATCACCCATTTCTGTAATCAACGCAGGATATAATTTAGACAACAACGCACCACGATGTCCCAAAATTTGACCATGACGCATTGCGCGACGTAAGATACGACGAATTACATAGCCACGGTCTGTATTTGATGGAATAACACCATCTGCAATCGCAAAACCGACACTGCGCAAATGGTCTGTAATTACCTTGAAACTAGCAATGTTATCAGGATTTTCTGCAACACCTGTGATATCGCTGACTGCACGTTTTAAGTTTACGAATAAATCCGTATCATAATTATCTGTTTTTCCCTGTAAAATTGCGGCAACACGTTCCAAGCCCGCGCCAGTATCAACGTTCTGTTTTGGCAGTGGTGTTAAGTTACCATTTGCATCCCGATCGTACTGCATAAATACGTCGTTCCAAATTTCAACAAATCGACCACCATCTTCATCCGGTGTTCCAGGCAGACCACCCAGCAAATCTTCGCCCATATCATAGTGCATTTCAGTACATGGGCCACACGGACCGGTATCGCCCGCCGACCACCAGTTATCTTTATCACCCAACAAAATAGCGTCTTTGCCTGCAACCTGTTTCCATATTTTTGCAGCTTCGTCATCACTGTAATGCGTTGTAACAACAATACGATTTGGATCCAATTTGAAAACCTTGGTCAACAATTCCCAAGACATTTCAATCGCGCCCTGCTTGAAATAATCACCAAATGACCAATTACCCAGCATCTCAAAGAATGTATGATGACGACCGTCAAAACCAACATCTTCTAAGTCGTTATGTTTACCACCAGCGCGAATACATTTCTGAACGTCTGCAACACGTGGTGCAAATGCGGGTTCCGTGCCCTGCAATATCCCCTTCCATGGGACCATGCCCGCAACCGTAAACAATAAACTGGGGTCGTTTGGTATCAATGATGCAGACGGAACAATCTTGTGCCCCTTGGATTCAAAGTATTCTAAAAAAGCCTTGCGTATATCATTATATGTCATTCGTTTATCCTTTTCTTTTTCGGGGATATTGTATAAACAATCCCCAGGTATTTCAATCTGATATTTACGGTTTTTTATTTTTTTATGTAATTTTATTCCTGCCCCGCAGGGGCTGCATCATTTAATGCATCACGCACCAGCGTATCATATTGCGACAATAATTGCTTTAATTGTGTTTCTGCATTCTTTTTCGGTGCAATCAACTTGTTATATTTCGTTGTTGCTGAATCCAAATCTATGGCAATGTAATTAACGGTATCAATATAAATCGGGCACGCCAATTCGTTATCGTGTCGCGATATTATATTCAATGCAGACCACATCATCAAATCAGTCGGCGGAAGAAAATCTAAATCAGAATTCGTTTCAGAAAATTTACACGTCAATGAACGTAATACTTCCCCCATACGAAATGCCGCAGTCGTTCGGATTAATGCACCCGATAAGCCAACGTGAGGACGTACCAAATATACATTTTCATTATCAACATTATAATCGTTTGGATTTGATATAACACGCAAAACATCACGCAAACGTGTTCGCAACACAACCATATTCTGAATTACTGCAAAATTATTCCCAGAAACATTCGGTATATCCGCATTCAACAAAACATCATCGTCATCAATGAACATAATCCAATCCGGTGTACGCTTCTGAGTACGAGCCACATCCAGTATCGCCAAACGGGCACGCATCAAGCCAATATTTTCCACACCATTTATTATCTGTAATGGCCCCATATAACCATATTCACGTATCTGACCGGATGTTACCCGAACATTCGGATTATCATTATATACAACCAATAAAAAACGTTCCGTAATATGCGATAAACCAGAAATTGATATCGCCAAATTTTCTGTATAATATGTCGTTAATCCAATGATAAGATTTTGTTTCTTGCCAAACATAGTAAAAGAATTCTAAATAAAAGTTTCATAAATTGCAATTAGATAGTTATTTATGATATAATATAGATTGATAATAAGGATTTTGTAATATGAAAAAAACGATGATTTTTACAATTTTGGCACTGATTATGATATTGATGATGGTTTCATTTGATATATCTTTTTCGCCAAACGCACCAATACCTGTTCCTGAATCGGTTGCACCAAACGCGTTATACGTTTGTCCCGCCGCCAGTCCTGCGTGGGAACAATACGCATCAATCTTAGCAAAATTTAGAAGACCAATTGTTATCGGATTTTTTTCTGTTGGAATATTGCTGTGCTTCATTTGGGCGTGGTCGTTGTATCAGAATTTATTAAAGGATAAGTTCAATCGTGATTCTTTCAAAAAACCATGGGGCGCGACCAAATTTTTCTTTTGGGCAATTATTATTGTAATCATACTGATGGCAACACCAAATCATTTTAGAACGGTGCATTTGAAAAACAACCCCCAAAACTGGGTACTATGCGAAAGCAATACCCCCGGCGCCAAGGTTGCACCTGCTGATATGGTAATTCCATAAAAAAACGCGCGTTATGCGCGTTTTTTTATTCCTGTAAAAATCCACCTGATTGCATTTTCCATAGGCGGGCATATTCACCGTTTTCCCGCAATAAGGTTTTGTGGTTTCCCTGCTCTATCACATTACCATTTTTTAGAACAACTATTCTGTCCATGTTGCGTAATGTTGATAGCCGGTGTGCAATTGCAATAGTTGTTCGACCCGATGCCAATTCTTCGAAGGATTTCTGAATTGCAACTTCGGTTTCACTATCAAGCGCAGATGTTGCTTCGTCCAACACCAAAATAGGCGCATCTTTTAGGAATGCACGTGCAATCGCAATACGCTGACGCTGACCACCAGACAGCTTTATGCCCCTGTCCCCAACCATGGAATCATATTTCTTTTCTGTTCCCATGATAAATTCATGTGCAGACGCACGCTTCGACGCAGTTTGCACTTCACGTGTTGTCGCATCAGGTTTCCCATACGCAATATTTTCACGCAACGTTCTGTTAAACATTGTTGGTTCTTGGGGTATAAATGATATACATTCACGCAAGGATTCTTGGGATACAGTTCGAATATCCTGGCCGTCTATCAAAATCGCACCTTTGTTGACATCGTAAAAACGCATCAGCAGATTTACCAATGTTGTTTTTCCCGCACCAGATGGCCCAACAAGCCCGACACGTTCACCAGGTTTAATCGTCAGATTAAAATCGCGCAGCACCCATTTACGTTTATATTTGAACGATACATTCCGAAATTCAATTTGACCATGCGTTACCTGTAATGCCGGTGCATTTTCAATATCACGAACATCAAGTGGTGCAGATAATTCTTCGTATGCACGCGATGCCGCACCAAGATTATCCGTTATAGTTGGAATTTTATTCACAATCATACCTATTGTGCCCATAACGGTAAAAAATACCGAATTCGTAAATACGATTTCTGCAACCGTTATTTTCCCTTGGGCATATAGATATACACACAATAACAGCGTAATACCATAACAAACATCCCAAATAATAAAAGGGAAACCCCAAAACCAACGCTGAATATAAGATTTATGCTTGTACTGCTTTATTTGCTTTTGACGGGACGGTTCCAAATACGCACGTTCACGAGATGTACCGGCAAATAATTTCACAACTGAAAAGTTTGATATACTATCAACACTTTTACCAGAAACTTCGCTGTTAATACTGCTGTAATCCTTGGCTGCGCGATTCATTGGTTTTACCATAAGCCAACTATATATCGCACGAAAAACAAAGACCACCGCGAACATAATCGCAACATAGGTATTAATCGAAAATATTAATCGCATATTAATTCCAATTACCGCAATTAGGCATATAATCTGCCAAAAATCAATTATTGATTCAATACCCTTGGCAACAAATAAAATCTGCGAATGAACCTTGCCCGCCATACGTCTGGTCCAAAAAGACATCGACTGATCATGCGCATAATCGCTTAGGAATATCCATATTCGATTTTGAATTAGTGGCGACCAACGCGAAAGAAAAACGTCACGAAATAGCGAACAGATATCTATTGCCAACAATAATGACGCAATTAAAATAATCGTCGGTAATGCATATTGCATAAATGTCATACCTTCTGGTACCGGATTTTCAAACAATGCGATAAACCAACGCTGAAAATTCGGGAACAAAACACCATCCATCGCAACACAAAAAAACATTATCGCCCACGCAACCAATGCAGCCCAAGACCCCGGTATTGCGTATTTAAAATAAAACCGCCATAATGATTTGGGCAAGACAATATCTTTTTCGTTCTGCTTTTTTGTACTGTTTACCGACATTTTTTATCCTGTTTTTATTTTTTTTGAATTATATCCCTGAAAATCTCCGCAGGGATGGTTCCGCCTGTTACTTTTGAATCCATCGGGGTAAAATCATCGCGACCAACCCAAACCCCTATTACCATCTTGTCAGTGGCACCAACAAACCATGCATCACGATTTTCGTTACTGGTTCCCGTTTTACCCCCCAGAACACCCGCTGCACGCGCACGACCGCCCGTTCCACCAATTGCCACAACGTCCGCCAATAACGCCTGCATAGACTGCACCGTATAAGGTTGCAATACTGTTATTGGTTCAGATGGATTCCGTTCATATATTATATTGCCTGACATATCAGTGATTTTGGTTATAGAATAAGGACGCACGGAATTTCCGTTATTCCATATAACTGCATAGATATTTGTTAGGTCCAACAGACTCATTTCCGACGCACCCAGAACCGTTGAATATTCACGGCGCAATTTTGTACCAACCCCAAGACGGCCCGCCATATCCAAAACAGAATCAATCCCGTATGTTTCTGTCAACTTTAATGGTACCGAATTAACACTTTTCGCAAATGCCGTTGCCAGTGTTATATCACCATAATATTTTTCATTATAATTTTTTGGGTTATAATCACCAATTGCAAATGGGGAATCGTTTACATATGAATCCGGCAACAAACCATTTTCCAGCGCAACAAGATATACAACCGGCTTAAACGCACTGCCCGGCTGACGGGGGGCCGTCGCACGATTAAACTGACTGACCTGATAATCGGAACCGCCCGACATTGCGCGCAATGCACCATCAGGTTCCATCGCAACAACTGCGCCCTGATATTCCCCGACACGTTCCGGTAAAATCGCGGCAATCTGATCCTGAAAATCGGTATCAAGCGTTGTGTAAACATACATATCAGTTTCAAATGCGCCGATACGAGATTTTAATTCATCCATAACATAATCAGTCCAATAACGATACAGGTTTGTATCTGAATTTGGCGTGGCGGCCCGCAATGATTGTGCAGCTGCGCGTGCCTGATTTATTGTTATATATCCTTGACGTACCATCTCTGTTAAAACAACACGTGCACGCGCAATATTTTTTTCTGGGTTGCGAAGTGGACTATATGTTGTCGGCGCCTTTAACATGGCTGCAATTTGTGCAGATTGACCAATCGATAGTTTCGTCGCAGGTACACCAAACATCATTCGTGCCGCAGCATCAATTCCCCGCATTCCCCCAACCAACGATACACGGTTCATATATAAATCCAAGACCTGATTTTTATTAAACCTGTTTTCAAGCCAATATGACAAGATTAGTTCCTGAACCTTGCGCGAGATTTTCTTTTCACGCGATAAAAACACATTCTTCGCAGTTTGTTGGGTTATCGTGGAACCGCCGGACGCCATCTTGCCACGTGCAAGGTTTGAAAAAAATGCGCGCGATATGCCCCGAATATCAATCGGACCATGCTGAAAGAAACGTTTGTCTTCGATTGCAATAATTGCCTGCCATACGTGTGGCGGTAATGTTTCCACTGACACAGGCGTTCCCATTATACGATTTGCACTGCGAATTTCGTTGCCGTCCCTATCCAAAAAAATGACAGCCGCAGGACGCGTTTCATGTAATATAGAATCCAACGATGGCATGCCGAGGTATATAACACCAACATAACACAATACCCCAATGCCGCCCAACAAAAATATATTAAAACACCAAACAAACACACGTCGCCAAAATGACGGTGTGATTGGTTCTGACGCACTTCGCGTCGAACGTTTTGATGTGTCGCGTGGCACAACTTCCCCCTTTGCATGAAATTTATGTTGTATTTGTAGCACAAATATCTTGCCAAGCGCAAGAATTTATCCTTATAATCCTAGTATAAAAAAGAATGATAGAAGGAGATTTATTTATGAAAAAGATTATACCTGCATTATTCACAATTATGATTTCACCAGTGTTTGCACAGGAATACTGGGACGATTACAATTCCTATGAAAATTATAACGAACCGCAAAAGTATGATACATATGCGGGAATCCGAATCCATAAAAACGAAAGACTAGCATTAAAGTATGATATAACAGATGGCGGAAATTCAACTATCAGAAAGGATAATTTTGGATTTGGTGCGGTTATTGGCAATAGACTAACCGATAATGTAAAAATTGAATTTGAAACGTCTTATACCGGCATGGAAGAATCCAAGCGCAATCGCGATTTTGATTTTGATATTTGGGCAAATATGCTGAACGTTTATCTGTTCAAAGAATTTTCAGGAGCGGTTGCACCATACGCGGGTTTGGGAATTGGGTTTGCGACAATTTGGGGCAATGTTGTTGATGCAGACATCCATCTGAGCGATAATGTATTTGATTTGTCATATCAAGCAATGGTTGGTGTTAATTTCGCACTGAACAATCGAATTGATTTGAATCTAGGTCTAAAATATCAATACTATGGCGAAGTAGAACATAAAAAAAGCGGCAATATGTTCGCGATTACAGATGTGGATGCAACAGAATTTTATTTTGGTGCGGTTTATAAATTTGGGATATAGATAGAATCTTTTTCCATTGTATTGGCAATCTAAATTTTCTATAATTTGAGTTATGAAAAACGCACCAGATTTATTTACTTTGTATGAACATACGGAACTGATGAACAAGTTGCGTGAATGGGATATTGCATACCATCAAAACGATGCGCCAATCGTTGATGATGCTACGTATGATGCGGCAAAAAAACGCGCGCTGGAAATCGAAGAATTGTATCCGGAACTGGCCAAGAATGGTGCGTCGACAAGCGTTGGGGCCGCCGTATCCGAAAAATTTAAATCTTATGCACATGTTGTTCCGATGCTGTCTATTTCGGACGTATTTAACGAAGGGGAAGTTGCCGATTGGTTTAACAAATTAACCAACAAAGACATATTTATTGAATTAAAAGTCGATGGTGTTTCGTATGCTGCACGATATGAAAACGGTATTTTGGTGCGCGGTTTAACACGCGGCAGCGGGACGCACGGCGAAGATATTACGGAAAACCTGAAAACAATCCCCGATATTCCACATAAATTGTCTGGCGATTATCCTGACGTTATCGAAATTCGTGGTGAAGTTTATATGAAACGTACCGATTTTATCGCGCTGAATTCGGAATCCGATAAACAATTCGCAAATCCGCGTAATGCGGCCGCAGGTTCGTTAAGACAATTAAACCCAAAAATTACCGCGACACGCAAACTTAGTGCTTTTGCATACACGTACGGCGATATTTCAATACGGGATTTTGATACACAATCTGAATATTTCGAGAAACTGGAATCGTGGGGTTTTAAAACGACACGCCACTGGGCGCGACATGCAAATGATATGCAAAAAATTCAAAATGCCTATCATGAAATAATGATGATGCGACCTGATATACCATTTGATATTGACGGTCTGGTGTTAAAAGTTAATGATATCGCAACCCAAGAACGCATGGGCAGTCGCGCAAACAGCCCACGATGGGAAGTGGCATACAAATTTCCTGCGGCACGTGCGATTACAACACTGCGCGATATTACCATTCAAGTCGGACGAACAGGTGTTTTAACACCAGTCGCTGAATTAGAACCTATCAATATCGGTGGCGTCGTTGTATCACGTGCAACATTACATAACGCAGACGAAATCAAAAGATTAAACGCACGTATCGGTGATAAAGTTATCGTTCAACGTGCCGGTGATGTTATCCCACAAATTGTTGGGGTGGCCGAAAGCGTTGATGGTGCAACTGATTTTCAATTCCCAACAATCTGTCCCGTATGTGGCGGAAATGTGGTACAGGAATCTGGGGCCGTTGCGCGCAGATGTGTAAATACGATGGGATGTCCTGCACAGCGAATTGGAGAATTGGAACACTTTGTTTCACGCAAAGGGTTTGATATTGATGGAATGGGCGAAAAGCAGATTGAAAATTTTGTTTCACGTGGTTGGATAAAAGAACCTGCTGATATATTTACACTGATTGCACGACATGGTGATGAAATTAAACAACTTGATGGATTTGGTGAAAAATCAGTATCCAATCTGAATGATGCGATTGAACATGCGCGCAATATAGAACTGCATCGCCTGCTGTATGCGATTGGAATTCCAGACGTTGGTCAAGTTACTGCAAAAATACTGGCACGCGAATTTGGTAGCATGGCCGCAATCAGAAATGCACCTGTTTGGAAATTAAAAAATATTGATGGCATTGGCGATATTATGGCTGATGAAATCGTGTCTTTTATGTCAGACAATCATAATGCAACCGCATTAGACAGATTAAGCGAACAGATTAATATTATAAATCCTGAAAAAATTGAAAAACCGACAGAAGGTCCATTGGTAGGAAAAAAGGTTGTTCTGACGGGTACATTATCAAAATATACACGTGAAGAAGCCAAGGAAATACTTGAAAAACTGGGCGCAACTGTTACGGGCAGTGTTTCTGCAAAAACAGATATTGTTTTAGCCGGCACAGATGCCGGCAGCAAGCTGAACAAGGCAGAACAATTGGGTGTTACCATTTGGGCTGAAGCCGATTTTGAAAAAGCAATTTTAAATTAAATAAAAAGACTAAATTTTATCTGATTATTTTGTTTTTTGCCGAGGACACAAAAACTGATTCAATTTTTTAAATTTTAAGGTTGTGTATTTCTTTTATTTGCCTTAAGACAAATACATTGTCTTATCTGCTTAATTTTGTTTGCAATTGTTCTTTCTTGTGTTATATTAATCGCCCCAAACATATAGGTACAAAAGGCAACATATGTCATTTACACAAAAACAAAAACTTAACGTCGGTAAAAACGCACATTATAAAAACTTTTCAGGTATATCATTTGGCAAAAACAAAATCCCATGCTGCGATGGGTGTGATAAAAGATGCCAACTCGATTGTACACAACTTGGTCAACATTCGGTCTATATTTTTCCAAAAATTGGCGACAAAGTTATAATGGATTATATCCCAAGAAATGGGAAAGGCGTTGCCTTTACCGGCACATCAATGCGCGCACGCATATTATCTGAATCTGAACGAGAAAACTTTATCGCGTTGGCGCGACATATCGCAAGCCTGTGCGATAATTATAAAACAAAATAACAGTCCGCCCTTTGGGCTTTTTTTATTATAAAAAACATCTTTTTCTTGACAAATATGTTTTGTGTGCTATTTTCAAACAAACATATGGGGAACGACAACATGAAACAGCCCACAATTTTATTCAAGGAAGCAAAAATTAACGACAGCAATATTCAAGATTTTGTTGGTGACAGCGCTGCTGTTATATATGGCGCAACAAATAAAGACGATGGCACAATAACAATATACAGATATATTATTGAACATGTATCTGACGAAGCCCTGCGCTTGAATGCCCATAAACTAGCTGCGCATGTTAAATCCGTAGAAACCATAACACAAGCGCACGAAATGCGTCATTGGTATTTATTTCAAAAACACGGTTCCCCCGAAGAAAATGCGAAAAATTTTTTCGAAATGGCCGCCTTGCACGTTATAGAAGAAATTTCCGCATATTCCGCAGGATTTTTATATGGCGATAAAGAAATGAAAAAATCGAAATATTCTGATGTGGAAAAAGTAATCCTTGCCATGCATGCCGCCACAGATATTTTTAAGAATGCTGCTAATCTATATCTTGAACAAATTAATCTGCAAACCCAATCGATAATGTTTAAAAAGATACTACAGAATACTATATCTTTTGATATGTTACGCAAGTTGCGCGATACAGAAAAACAAAATCCAAATAATTTGTATTCGACTGATTTCCAAGCTATTATAAAGTCTTATTTAACGTTTGATGGAATTTGCATATATGATGAAAAATCAATTCCGACCCGTATGCAACACCTGTGGAAACAGACACAAAAAAACATTCAAGATATTAAACAAAAATGCAACCTTTGCATTTCAACAATAATCGAACACGCAATTGGCATTAACGACGTTATGTATGGAATGCAACAAATACAAAATTCGCAAAAAGAACAAAATAATACAAGGAAAAAATAATATGAGAAAATGTTCCGAAACTAAACGCAATAACACAAATACACAAATGCAGTACTGTTTTGAACGAATGCTGAACGAATGCAAAAAGAATGGTTACAGACCAAATAAAAAGTCTGAACTGGGGATTGAATTTGACGGACATCTAAGATGTTTATACATCCGCAAAGGCAAAGGAGTTTCGACACCTAAGGACATTTTAGATTTATTACGAGAAATTATGTCTTATAAAACATTTTTTTCCGAAGCAACACGTCTAAAAAATATCAAACTGCAAAAAAAAGAAGCCGAACAAAAGGCCACATTTGCAAAAAAACTGAACGATAAAAGAATCTACTTACCAAAAGTTGATTTAATCCGTCAAATTTATGGCGATGAAATGTACAGACAATTCATTGACCAAGATGGTAATGTTTGGGCAGACAAGTTTTTATCAAAATATCTTGATGACGCAATAAAACGCGCAATCCCACAAACACGCAATCCTGAAAATCAAGATAAAATCTTGAAAATTTTGGACAAGCATTTGGGTGTTGCTGTTTCAGATAATGATTTAGAAAGAATCAATGATTTCTATGAAGCAAATCCAAACATTTTGTTGGCATTTCATCGATCCAAAGATAAATATAAACCTAGCAAAAATTGGCTGCATGCGCAAGATGTTGGTATTTTATTTAATCTGACTGGTACACGCATCCAACAAATAATTGCCGATACTGTATCGAATTTGCGCGCGAATAAAGAATTGCGTAAAACAATTCAATATTACATCAAAGGTAATTTAGATAAAGTGTTTTCACAGTTTCCAAAAGACTGGCTGCACGATATGAATTTTCAAAAAAAATATAATTTGTCAAAAATCCCATATCATGATTTAGAATATACCGCACGTTGGTTTTATGAAAAATATAAACTGTATAAACAAAAATAAATGTTACCCCCGCATTAATTTGCGGGGTTGTTTTTAGTTTTTATGTCAAAAATTTGACATACGGATTTGATAGTTGTATAATTTGCGGTATGAAGAGGTTATTGTTAGTTTTTTTAGCAATTGCAACACTGGCAATGACGTCGTGTGGGGTGAAATCTGATTTAAAGCGGATTGGTGATTTCCCACGAAACTATCCCGTATATTGATACGGTGGCAGACCTGCGGGTATGGCGAAATTGGTAGACGCGCTGGATTTAGGTTCCAGTGGGGCAACCCATAAGAGTTCGAGTCTCTTTACCCGCACCAAAAAAAATCCCGTGTTTTGCTTGTTTATATCTGTTTTTTTCATTCAAAAATAATGATATTTTACAAAACACGCAAAAAAGACTTGATTTTTTATAAGTTATATCATAAAATCGGTCGCAGAATATAGATAAAAGGCGAATAAAATGGCATCTAAAAAAGGTAGCAAAGAAGTTGTACAGTTAAAAAACGCTGAAACTGGCGTGTTTTATATCACAACCAAAAACACAAAATCTGAAAACACACAGGGTAAGATGAAGTTCCGTAAGTACGACAAAAAATTGCGCAAGCATGTTGTGTTTACAGAAGCAAAAATGCCTCACTAAAAAAAATAAATTTCAGTTTTTTGTAAACGAATTTAAATCCCCTGATTTGGGGATTTTTATTTACCATGATTTATCTTAATAAAATCGCCCATTATGGGCGATTTTATTATTTCAACCCAGACAAAAAACGTTTTATAAAGTTTATTGGTATTATTAATACAGATAACCCAAGGATAATCAGCCATTGATTTAATGACAATGGCACAAGTTGCAGAACGCTGCCGCCAAACGTTACACATAAAACAGTGCACGCAATTACACCAAATGCAACAAGGATAAACATTGGATTCTTGGACAAACCTGTGAAGATATTATAAGAATCTGCACGAACACAAAATCCGTTTACAATCGCCATTACAACCAATAACGCAAATCGCGCAGACATATACGCAGCAGATGTATCAAAATAATTTTTAATAAACGGTATTTCCATTAATGCAAAAACACAAATAAATCCGATTGTTGTCCATAAAATTTGCATCATTGTTGAACGCGATAACAATGGTGCATTTTTGCCCTGAGCAGGTTCCTGTAAGTATTTCTTGTGTGGAGGTTCACCCCCAAATGCCAACGAATTAAGACTGTCCATCACGATATTTATTATCAGTATCTGAACCGCCGTGAATGCATCGAATCCGAACAAAATAGGAAACAGGATACTTAATATCACCAAAGAAAAATTAATTGGCAATTGAAACCGCAAAAAGTTTACAACATTGTGAACAAATGTTCGACCCAATAATATACTGTTCGCAATTGATATAAAATTATTATCTGTGATAATTATATCACCAGATTCTTTGCATACGTCTGTGCCGTCGCCCATTGCAAAACCAACATCTGCACGCTTTAACGCAGGCGCATCATTTGTCCCATCGCCACACATACCGATACACAAGTCCAAAGACTGAGCCAATTTTACAATTCGCAATTTGGTTCCTGGGGTGGCACGTGCAATAACCTTAATATTTGGTAAGATTTTCTTGGCTTCTTGGTCTGAAATCTTATCCAAATCAGATGCGGTCATTGATAAATCATCTGAATTTGAAACAATCCCACAATCTATTGCGATTGCGCGCGCAGTTTCAAGATTGTCGCCCGTTATCATCATTACCTGAACACCTGACTTTGACATTGTTTGAACAACTTCTGGGACCCCTGCCCTGATTTCGTCACGCATTGCAATCAATGAAATAAACACCATATCGTCGGGCAATTTTTCATCCGCTGCCCATGTTTCCCCATACGCAACCGCAATTAGTCGCATTGCACGTGATGCATTTTGTTTTATCAATCTGTTTATTAATGTTTTATTTAACGACCGAACATGTCCCGAGTCGTCAATATAATTTTTCGCATGTTTCAATATTATTTCTGGCGCCCCCATAAAGAAAACCTGATTCTTGGTACGCGCTGCGGAAAATTTATTTGCACTGTTAAACGCGATTCTATCCAGAATTTTATTTTTATGCTGCAATTCTGTAATTTGCGAAGAAATTGGTTTTAAAACCATATACAAAGCGCGACTGGTCATATTGCCGCCAATAATCGCGCCATCTGTGCCATATGTTGTACCGTTTACAAGCGCAACATTTTTCATAAACAATTCCTTGGCCACACCACCTGTAGTTCCATCAAACCCCATATCAAACCCGGTTGCGGTAAAATTATGAACAGGCTGTAAAAAACCACCTGTTAATGTACCTGTTTTGTCTGTGCATAATAATTGGATATTGCCTGCCTCTGGTATTTTATTTGGATTTTTTGCCAATATGTTATTACGTATCATACGGTTTACATTTTGTCCGGTTATAATTCCGATAATAAACGGCAAACCTTCGGGAACAGCGGCAACAAATATAGTCAAAGAAACCGTCAAACTACTTAACACAATATAAATCATATTTGCGTTTGATGTCGCATCAGAACCGCTGATATTTACTATCAGCAATATAACAAATATTGCAATTGCACAAATTGAACCGAATTTACTGATTATTGCAGCCAATTTATCAAGCTGAATTTGAAGCGTTGTTTTTACCTCGTCAATTGAATGCAAAGTCAGCATTATCTTTGCGTTTTCCGTATGAACACCAACACGCGTTATGCGTATCATGCCCTCGCCCGATAGGACAGTTGTACCACCAAAAACACTAAATGCATCGATATAGTCATCTGCACTTATTGTTCGATTAGAATCGTAAACGTATCCCTTTGGTGCCGGCATTTTTTCACATTCATCACTTTCACCATTTAAAATGGCGTTATTAACTGCGATATTCCCATCAATAACATAGCCGTCCGCACAAATTGCTTCACCTGCCTTGACAATAACAATATCGCCAACAACAACGTCTGTGGCTGGTATCCGCTGTAAAACACCATTACGCAAAACAGTCGCATGGGTTAGCGATGTGCGCATACGTAAATCTTCAGCACTACGCTGCGCCTTTAATTTCGTCAAAACCGTTGTCAAAGCAACAACCAACAATACGATACCGATACCTATTGCCTCGTATATACTGCCATAACCAATGATACTGAAGACAATAAACAGCACCATCATAAGTAATAATATAAGGTTTAATTTATCCTTGAATACATCAACAAAAAATTCCCATGCAGATTTCAGGCGCGGGTGCGGCATTTCATTTGCGCCATATTTATTTCTGCTTTTCGTTACCTGGGCGGTTGTCAACCCTTTTATATCCATGATACGTTCCCCCTTTGACTAGAATAAAAAAACGTGATTTGATTTTAGTATTTTAAACGAGAAAAACGCAAGTGATAAAAATTGGCAATTATTTCAAAACATCAATTTCAATCCCAACAATACCGTATTTTGTTTCGAGTTTTTCGTCATAAAATTTAGATATTTCATTCATTAAATATTCAAGACTAAAAAAACCGGTTCGGGGCATACTGATTTTGGTGGCCAGATCTGCAAAACTGTGGGCAATATGCAGGCGAACTATTTTGGCACGAATATAATCATTGCGATTTTGCGCGTTGTAAATCAAAACAGTGTCGCCATTGTGCATTTTGCGACGCTTTTCATCATACAGACGCAGTTCAATATCTTTTTCGCCAGAACGCACCATTTCATAATATTCAGGGCGCAAACTCATTGAAAATTTACAGTCCAAGTTTGGCAAGAGATGCGTTGCATAAAATTCACGCATATCATCAAATGGTGTGATTTTTGGGTTTAATAAGTCGTCGGGGACAACCCATGCAACCGAAATTTCCTCGGGGCGATTTTCGCAGAAATTCAATTCCATATCATCTGGGACGTGAACGATATAAAAATGATGCTCTTCTGCCCATGCGCCACGACGTTGCGCACGTTCGGGGATTGGGTGACGAAACGCATATGGCATCGGAATTTCAATCGTATTGTCCACCAGCGCAGATACAGATTCGCCCAGTTCTTCGGTCAGTTCACGCCGCAGCGCAGTCTTAAAATCTTCGCCGTCATCCAGTCGCCCGCCGATTGGTCCATATCCGTTTTCGCCGTATTTTAATAGCGCAACCCGTCCATCACGCACTGGCAAAATATATGCAGAATAACTTAGTTCTTTTATCATTTTGTATCCTTTGATGCACTGCGATATGATTTACATTCTGAATATATCTCGCCATTGGCCAATCCGGCCAATGATATACGTGTGGTTGATACTACGTTTTTCAGATTTGCAACCTCATCCAATGTAAAGTATTGCATATCGGCGCATTTATCCCCTTCGCAGTTGCGAATTGTGCCGGTGTATTTTGACACCTCGAAAAAGAAATCAAAAGATTCAGTGCGACTGGCCAAATTGCTGGTAACGTGTACGCATTTGATGTCGCCTGGGGCTATATCGATATCCAGTTCTTCTTTTGCCTCACGTATTGCTGCTGCCATGGCAGTTTCGCCTTGTTCAATGTGTCCTGCCGGCAGAACCCACCAACCACCATCATAATTAAAGAAGCCATCATTGCGGAAGAATAACAAGACTTTGTCGTCTTTTTTTATAATCAGGTTAATTACACCCTTGAACATTGCACGTTCTGACATTTTGGTTTTCTCCTATCGTTGTTTGGTAACATAATATGCGATTTGTTTGGCGGTCTGGTGTGGGGTCTGTCCGTCATTGTTTATTATCAAATCTGAATTTATCGGTCTGTGATAATTTTCGTTATACATTTCACGTATGCGCCCAATTTCCCAGTCGGTCAATGTACGTGTTCCACGATTGGTCAAACACTTTTCCAAACTGGGCGCCAGTGTAACTGCAATAAAACGTGTGTTCTTATCAATATGTGCCGACCAGCGTCGATACAAATTTTCTGTCATTGGATACGCAAAAATAATTGTTTCGTATTGGCGTTGATTTTTTTGGTCGGCAATAATTCCATCCAATCGTTTCAGGCGTTCGCCCCAGCCGCCCTGCATGGTCAAACCTAATTTTTCCTCTTCATCATCTGATAACAGGTCATCAACTTCTATAAAAACTGCGCGTGGCAACATTTGCACCAACAGTTTAGATACTGTTGATTTGCCAGAATTTATCGGTCCATTGATATTAAGAATCAGCATTGTTCACCCCCTGTTGTTTCTTGCGCAGCATCAGTTCTGGTTTCCCCGCATTCAATTCAGGCGACACAGCAAAGCCCAGATTATCAATAAAGGATTGAATCCGTGATTTTATTTGCGCCACATCTACGTCATCAGGGGTGCAATATTCCACTTCTAAAAACAACCCCAGATCTGCCACAGTTTCAAATTCAATTATGTAATCGCCAGCACGATATGTTCGTTTCAGATTATCAATTTTTATCAATTCACGCAGTCCCAGCGCATGCATAATTTCACACATTGTGGACATGTCTGCGACGGTTGTTTCCGCCTCGTCAGAATAAAGCCATGTATCACCATCAAAATGGTCATTCTTATATGTGATATAATTCACCCCGTCCTTTTGGCGCGTGCGACAGCAAGCATACAGGCGGCCG
>JAFYXQ010000018.1 GCA_017546085.1 Alphaproteobacteria bacterium
AAAATTGATGAATTACAAGACGAAGCGGATGCTGCGCATGAAACTGAAAATTCCACCGCGAATAAATTATTGGGCGCGGCGGGAATGGGTGCGACCGGTATTGGCGCAATGCAGATGATGTCCGGTATCGCAGAACAAAAGGCAGATGAAAACGCCGAAGCACAGATGAAGGCATACCTTGCCACGTTCCGTTGTAATTACGGCGGATTAAATCACAAGGGTGGTGAAATGAACGTTGAACTGCCCGGTGCGGGGAATTTGTTACCGTTATATACGGAATACGTAAACCTTGCCAATGATTTGAAGGTGCGCAAAGCGGCCCTGGGGCTGCGTCCGGGGATTGAATCCGAACCAATACTAGATGCTGCAACATCAGGATTATATGACGATATCGGTACGGGTATCACATCAGGCACCTATACATCACTTGCACGTGCATTGATGGATCCAAATGGCGAAGATGCAAAAAAATGGGCAGAACAAGCGGAAGCGGCAGCCAAGAAAAAGAAAACTGGTATGATAACCGCCGGTGTTGGCGCGGCAGGTTCTCTCATTGGAAATCTGATTATTAATCGTGATAAGGACGATTCGGACGAATCAGATGAATCAGATGAAGAAATCGCCGAAAAATATTCCTTCCTGCAAACCTTTGTCGAAGATATTAAAAACCTACCCACGCCAGAGGCAACCTGTCCAAAAGGTGCAAGCGGCACATATCCGGATTGTGAATGCAACGCAAACAATACATCATACAGTGCAAAATGGGAAAACAAATGCTATCAATCATCAGAATACGAAGACGTATCCGAAGGTAAAATGTCAGATACATCTTCGTATGATGTATCGGTTACAATACCAACAAAAAATATGTTTGTTGTAAACAATTCCGACATGACAAAAGAAGCCAAAAAAATAACAAAAAATTTCATCAAAGACTTAAAATCATTAGACCCCAAAAAATGTAAAATTGGTATTGCTGTATATACCGATAGATTTCTTGGGACGGCAGAAAATAAACTTTATGCAAAAAAATACGCCAATATTATAAAAGAAGAATTATCTGACCATGATGGAAAACTAAGTGTGGAATATGACGTTGCAAACGATAAAGACGATTTTAGTCCAATTGTATGCAGCTGTGCAGATTTCAATGACCAATACCACTGTCAGTCGGACGAAAACCGCCTTCCTGCTATTTATCCGGATTGTCGTCGTGCGGTAATATCATTAGATTGCGATTTTAAAAATAACACTAATCTTGCAGATAAACTTGGAATAATAACGGGTAATATTTAACAATAAAAAAATCCCCCAAACGGGGGAATTTTTTTAACCGCGGCGCGATTCGTATTCTTCTTGTTCTTCGATTGTCATGGTTGCCAATGGGCGTGCAACCATACGCATAATTCCAATTTCATCGCCTGAAATTACACTGTAACCGTATGTGCCATTTGCAATCCGGTCAAGTGCAGCGTTTATTTTTTGCAGTAGTTTATTATTGCGTTCAGATATGCGCAGGTCCATTGTTATGTCCTGATTATATGTCGCATTATCCGTTTCGTCCCCGACACCAACGGTTTCTGTCTTTTCTGCCAAACGTACCGCATTTAATACATCGTCGCGTTCGCTTAACAATTCTTCGCGTTGTGCGTTCAGGGTTTGATAAAAGTAAGCCAATTGCATTGGGCACATGTATGGCTCAGATTTTTTTGGTTTGTAATTAGATGGTATTTCCATTTTTGTGTAATCTGCATCGGACATTGTTTAACCCTTTAATTCTTGTACCCATGATAATAATGTGTCTTCGTCCATCAGGCCGGTGCGAACCTCTACCAATTCGCCGTTCTTGAATGCCAGGATTGATGGTATGCTGCGAATGCCATATTTCATTGGGGTTGCACGATTCGTTTCGTCAATTTCGAATTTTACAAATTTTGCATCACTACATTTTTCAGATGCAGATTCAAATATTGGACCAAACATACGGCATGGACCGCACCATGATGCCCAAAAATCAACCAAGGTTATTCCTGAACCAATCATGCTGTCAATTGTTGTATCGTTTGCATGTGATATTGCCATGTTTTTTCTCCTTCGCTTTCTGTTGTTGATATTTGGCAAGAGTGTATTATAATCATCAAAAAATGCAAGAGAAAACATAAATGAATAAAATCATATACTTAGATGCTGCGGCGACGTATCAGAAATCAGATGCGGTTGTAAATGCACAGGTTGATTTTTTGTTGAATAAGTATGCTAATGCTGGGCGTGGAATTTGTGCCCGTGCAATTGCCACAGATGATATGATTGCGAGAACGCGTGCACGGGTGGCGGCATTTATTAATGCGCGTGCAGATCAAATTGTATTTACAGCTGGAACAACAGCGGCGATGAATATGGTTGCAAATATGATTCCTGTGTCTGCAACTACAAAATTGTTGGTGTCCGATTTGGATCATCATAGTGCACGATTGCCATTTGAAATGCAGGTCAAAAAAAAGGCAGGGCGCGTGTTCGTATGTAATTTGACCGATGATTTTAATATTGATGTTGATAGTATTCCTGTGGCTGATGTTTTTGTTATTACTGCGATGTCGAATGTGTTGGGTGTGCCACAGGATGTTGAACGTATTATTGAAGCGGCGCGTCAAAAAAATCCAAATGTTTTGACAATTGTTGATGCTGCTCAATTTGTTGTACATGAAAAAATTGATGTTACAAAATGGAATTGTGATTTTATGGCTTTTTCTGTACATAAAATCGGTGGGGATACGGGACTTGGGGTTTTATATGTAAAAAATCCTGAGCGATTTGCGCCGGTTAATTTTGGTGGTGGAATGGTTCTGAAAATTCAAGATAATGATGATTTGATTTTAAATAATTCGCCCGAAAAATTTGAAGCAGGAACATTGCCGTTAACGCAAATTTCAGGGTTGATTCCTGCGATTGATAATTTGGAAAAAAATAGACCTGATTTGAACCTGATAAAATATTTGTATGATGAACTAATAAAAATAAAAAAGGTTAGGGTATTGTCGAATCGGAATGCTGCGTTATTAACATTTGTTGTTGATGGTATGCATGTTTTGGATTTTGGTACATTGATTGGGGCACGCGGTGTGTGTCTGCGTGTGGGTAATATGTGTGCAACCTGGATTCATAGGCGATTGGGGGTTGATGGAACAATACGTGTGTCAATTGGCGCATATAACACAATCGATGATATAAAAAGTTTTATTTCATATCTAAAAGACGTAGTAAAATGATGCCTATAAAAGATACCATTATAAACGCATTGAAGACAGTTTATGATCCTGAAATTCCAGTTAATGTTTGGGATATGGGGTTGATTTATGATATTCAAATTGATGAAAAAAATATAAATATAAAAATGACCTTTACGAGTCCTACTTGTCCCATGATGGAAGAAATTTTACAGCAGGTACGCGAATCGGTTCAATCTGTTTCGGGGGGACGGTCTGTGGTTGTTGATTTGGTATGGGATCCGCCATGGGATTTATCGAGGATGTCTGATGAGGCGCGTGTCGAACTCGATTTAACTAATCAGGGATGGTAATAATGATGAATTACGCACAGATGAAAAAATTATTGTTGTCGATTGATAATCCTGTTGAACGGCTTGAATTAATGATGGATTTTGGACGCGGATTATCCATTGTGCCTGATGGGGCAATTTGTGCAGAAATTACAGGGTGTGCTTCATTTGTTCAAATATGTCAGAAAAATGGTAAGTTTTATGGTCGGGCTGATTCTGATGTCGTGCGTGGAATTGTTGCAATCGTTTTGGCAATGGTTGCCGATAAAACAACCGAAGAAATAAAAGCAATGGATATAATAGGGGAATTTCAAACATTAAATCTGAATTTAGGGGTGGGACGCTTAAACGGATTAAATTCGATTGCTGATTTTTTGAAAAATTTATGATAGTATATAGTTGGTATCTGTGGGGGATTTTGGGGAATGAATGACGATAAAAAAATGTTTCAAATTGGCGCGTGGTCGTTGGGTATTGTTTTGCTGATATCTATTATTTTGCAGGTGGCATTTCGTACGCAGGATAGGCAGATTAGTCGTGTGCGTCGGGATATTGTTGTAACACAACAAAAAATTGCTGTGGCAGAGGCTAATTTTGCATCATATGTGCGCCCCGAAATATTGCGAAATATCGTTGCAGGAAATATGCCAAAGGTAGAAGTTGTTAGTTTTAACAAGGCGATTAATATAGCGGATTTGCCAATCAGGGAAAAATTATAATGTTCGAAGTTGGAAAAGATATTTTTAAACATGGTTTCTTAGGTGCGCGTGGGGATATGGTTGCGCGTAAAAGATTACGTATTGTTTATATGTTTTTTCTGTTTGCATTTGTTTTATTTGTTGGACGTACATTACAACTCGGAATCCAAGGTACGGATAAATCAAGACGTGTTGGTGGTGCAACCGATTGGAATGTTCAACGTGCTGATATCGTCGATAGAAATGGTGATATTTTGGCCAAAAATGTTGAGTCTGGACATATATTCTTGCGTCCGCGTGCTATCAAGGAAAAAGATAGGGAAGATGCTGCCCGTGTTATTCATGAAGCAATGCCGTATGAATATTCATTAGCAGATGCAATTGCGTTGGTTAATTCAAATAAAACATTTATGTATCTGAAAAAGTATGCCAGTGATGCGCAGCGTGATATTGTTAAAAAGGCTAAAATAGAGGGGGTCGAGATAGAAAAAATTCAGACGCGAAAATATCCAAAACGCAGACTGTTTTCGCATGTTGTCGGTTTTGTTGGTCAAGATGGTCGTGGGTTAGAAGGTGCTGAAAAATATTACAATGATTATTTGGTTGAAAATAAAGACCCGTTACGTCTGTCGGTCGATTCGCGAATTCAGGCAGTGTTTTATGATCAGTTAACCATCGCAATGCAAAAATATAGTACGTTGGCGGCAATGGGAATGTTGATGGATTCAAGGACAGGTGAAATTATTGCGATGGTATCTTTGCCTGATTTTGATCCTGAAAATTTACGTGCCGATCCGGTGTCGAATCGTTTGTTCAAACCAATGCGTAGTGTTTATGAAATGGGGTCAATATTTAAAATATTTAATACGGCATTGGCATTGGAAAATGGTATCCCAATTGAAAAAGAATATTATGTGGCAAAACCGTTCCCAATACATGATAAGTTTGGACGTGTTGCGCACCGTATTACGGATATTCGCAGTTTTAAACCACCACGCCCAAGTATTAATGTCGAGGAAATTATGTTGCATTCTTGTAATGTGGGTAGTGCACAAATTGCACTAGATTTGCCAGATGGTGCACAGAAGGAATTTTTTGAAAGATTACATATGGACAAGGCATTGAGTCTTGAATTCGGGCGTACAGAAAATACAATACCGCAACGTAAGTGGGGGCCCGTTGAACGTGCGACTTTGTCATTTGGACACGGATATGCCATTACACCAATGCATTTAATGTTGGGGGTAAATGCGGTTACAAATGGCGGTATTTATATTTATCCAACATTGCAAAAAAGAAGTGTTGGTGTTGTGCGCGGGGAACGTGTGCTGGCAGATGAGATTTCTGCAAAATTGCGTCCGATTATGTTGCGTGTCGCAGAAGAAACAAGTGGTAAACAGGCGCGTGTTTCAGGTATTAAAATTGCGGGTAAAACCGCCAGTGCTGAAAAATATATAAATGGAAAAATTGATAAAAAACGTAATATAACTGCGTTTGTGGGGATATTTCCTGCGGATGCGCCACAATATACTATATTGGTCGTTTTAGATGAACCAAAGGGAACCAAAGAATCTTGGGGGTGGCGTACAGCTGCGTGGAATGCTGTGCCGACAACCGGAAAAATTCTTGATGGTATACTGCCATTGCTATTTGATTAATTTTCGATTATAATATCACTGATAATAAAAAAAGAGTAGAAGTTGAGAACGATAGTAGAAAAATCCATGCTGGGTAAAGCATGGGTGATGGAATGTGATATTTTTGAGGATAATGGGGGATTGATAAAAAATATTTTGGCATGTCGCGGTATAAAATCCGAAGAAGATGTTCAAAAATTTCTATCACCATCTATCAAATGCTATATGCCGAATCCGTCTGTGTTACAGGATATGGATGTGGCGGCTGTTGTTATTGCGGATGCAATACAAAAAAATCAGAAGATTGCAATATTTGGTGACTATGACGTTGATGGTATTACATCAACCGCGATATTTGTTAAGTATTTGCGTGCGCTGGGGGCTGATGTTATTTGGCATTTACCAACGCGTGAAGGGGAAGGGTACGGTTTAAACCAAGATGCGATTAAGGAAATATTTGACAAGGGAACATATTTATTAATTACGGTTGATTGTGGAATTAGCGGTATAGATGAGGTTAAATATGCAAAATCATTGGGGATGCGTGTTGTTGTAACAGATCATCATTCGCCTGATTCTGTTTTGCCTAATGCGGATGCTGTGGTTAATCCAAAACGTGTAGATGATATTTCACAATTAAATTATTTGGCGGGTGTTGGGGTTGCTTTTTTAACATTGGTTGCGGTTAATCGTGAATTGAAATTGCGTGGGTTGGGACTCGATAATTCTGAATTGATGAATTTTATGGATTTGGTTGCGTTGGGTACGATTTGCGACACTATGCCTTTGATTGGTTTGAATCGTGCGTTTGTTGCCACTGGGTTAAAGGTTTTGGGGGTGCGCCAAAATTTGGGGCTGCGTGTATTAATGGATATTGCGGGGATAAAAAAACCATCTGTTTATGCCGCGGGATTTGCGTTGGGGCCACGTTTGAATGCGGCGGGTCGTTTGGATTCCGCTGCGCCTGCGTTGGATTTGTTGCTGACAGATAATCCATTGATTGCGAATGATTTGGCGAATAAATTGCATCAAATGAATCAGGAACGAATCGATATTCAAAATGCGATTATGTTGCAGGCAACTGAAATGGCTAAAAAATGTTGTGAATCTGGACATTGTAGTTTGTTTGTATGTGGTGATAACTGGCATGGTGGTGTAATGGGAATCATTGCTGGTCGATTAAAGGATAAATATAATTTACCATCATGTGTAGCAACCAGAATGGATGGTGTTATAAATGGTTCTGGGCGTTCGATTAGTGGTGTCGATTTGGGAAAAATTATTCACGATGCACTGGCTGCGGGTATTGTTAGCGAAGGTGGGGGGCATGCCGCAGCTGCAGGTTTTTCATTAAATCAAGAAAATGAGGAACAATTTTGTAAATTTCTTGAAAATGCAGTGCGTGAACAATTAAACGGTCAGATACCTGCACCACAGGTTGTGGTTGATGCTGAAATAGATGCAGGGGCTGCAAATATGCGGTTGGTAAAAAAGTTGTCTGCACTGGAACCGTTTGGTCAGGGTAATCCTGAACCAATGTTAGTGTTAAATGGTGCTGTGTTAAAATATGCAACAGTTATGGGTGCAGGCACACATTTGCGTGGAACAATTGGGACCAGTAATGGTGCAAATTTGGCGTTTGTTGGATTTAATTTGGTTGGGACACCGGTGGGTAATTTTTTACTAGACGATGCGAATACAAATACTAAAATAACAATGTTGGGACGTTTAAAGGAAAATGAATATAACGGTCGGATAAACGCGCAGTTCTTTGTCGAAGATATTGCCGTATAAAGAAGAAGTAAATGGAACAGAAAATACAAGAATTTTTTGATGTGTTGCGTAATGCTAAATCTGTTGCGATTATGGGACATAAAAATCCTGATGGGGATTCAATGTGCAGTGTATTGGCGTTGGCTCATTTAATCGAAGAAAATTATGGGATTGATGTTTTGTGCGTGTATGATGGAAATATTCCTGATGCGCTAGATAATGTTCCGTTACGTTCCAGAATCCGATATTTTGAACGGGTTGATGTTAACCAGCATTATGATGTTGCAATTGTGATGGATTATGGAAATCCGTTACATATTGGTGGACCAAAACCAATTGTAGATAATGCAGATTTTGTCATAGAAATAGATCACCACAAGAATGAAAATACGGTTGCTGATTTATGTATAAATGATGATACGGCGGCTGCGACTGCGGTAATTGTTTATAAAATTATGCGTATGGGTAATTGGAATATGGATTCGGTTACTGCAGATTTGTTGTCGTTAGCGATTATTACAGATACTGGGAATTTTAAGTTTTCCCGTAATGGCGATGCGTTGCGTATAATGGCAGATTTGGTGGATAGTGGTGTTAATATTCGTAACTTAATTGAATTGATGAATAATAAACCACGCAAGGCGATTCAGTTAGAATCGCGTACGGTTGCAAATGCGGAATTTTTTTATCATGGGCGATTGGCACTGGCAACGGTATTGAAGAAAGATTATAAATATCTTGATGGGCGCGGGGAACTTATTTTGAGTTTGTTGGGGCAAATTCAGGGTGTCGATTATATTGTTTTGTTAAAGGAGCAAAAGCCTGAACAAATTGGAATTTCCATCCGTAGTCGCAAAAATCCAATTAATCAAATTGCAATAGAATTGGGGGGCGGTGGTCATGAACGTGCAGCGGGTGCGATTGTTCGTGATTCACTTGAAAATGTTCGGGCGCGTGTTTTAGCATTGTTTAAAGGGGCATAAAATATGAAAAAGATTTTAACGTTGTTTGTAATGTTATTTGTTTCATTTGGTGCAAATGCGGCGGTGGATGCTAAGTTAGTTGGTGGTGCTGAAAAATATTTAAATTCTATAACAGGGCTTACCGGTAAATTTATTCAGGCTGCAAACGCAAAGCAGGAGAAGGGTGATTTTTATATGCTGCGTCCTGGGCGTGTGCGCTTGGATTATGATAATATGCCTGTGCAGTTAATTGCGGATGGTCAGGATTTGTATTTCTTTGATAAATCATTGGATCAGATAACGACTGTGCCAATTACAAGTACGCCTGCGGGAATTCTTATTCGAAAAAATATTGATTTGAAAAATGCAGATATAAATGTTGTTGAAACGAATGATTATAAAAATTCATTTGCGTTAAAATTGAATTTGCGTGGTCAGGAAGGTTTGGGATATATGGTTGTTGTGTTTGATAAAAATCCTGTGAAGCTGAATTCATGGACTGTGGTTGATGCAACAGGGGCAACAACAGATGTAGTGTTTCAAAATTTGAAAGAAAAAACGAAGTTTGGCAAGGATTTCTTTCAAATTCAGCGGCATAAAACAATCAGTACCGGTGATGGTGATGATTTCTATGATATGTAAAATTTTATGTTTGGGATAAGTTGGGCAGAATTTTTTGTGATTTTATTGGTGGCTGTGTTGGTGATTCCTGCACGGATGTGGCCGGATGTGGCACGTGTGGTTGCCCAGTTAATTAATTTTATTCGCAGGATGATTTGGAAAATTACAGATGCATCAGAAAATTTAAAGCAGCAGATTGATTTAGAAAAACCGATTGATGAATTGATAAAAACAACAACAGAAGATGTCTTGCAAGGCTT
>JAFYXQ010000019.1 GCA_017546085.1 Alphaproteobacteria bacterium
CAAGCATCATGGAAGTCTTGTTGGATATGGCCATTATAGCATTGGCTGCACCGTTTGTTTACAATCAGATTTCTAGGACTAATCATACAATTCATAACATTGCAATTGCAAAAAAAATTATTTCTTCACGTGATACTGTCTTAAACTTTGTTCGAAAGAATCAAGATTCTTGGCCTGATGTTGCACAGATAAAAATGGATATAACTGAACTAAGTTCTATATCAAACGATGCCGTAACAGGCTTTATAGACAAGTATCCCGTACGTGGTGCAATAACCACTGATGTATATTTGTCTTTTAGGCCCGCCGATACAGAATTAAAAGCAAAGGAAATCGCACGACACATTGGTGCAGATGCCGCAGTTGTTGCCAATGATGGTATCGCATACGGAAATACATGGGCGGTATCAGCACCAGAATTTATGGAGGGCGATATAATTTATCGAATCACACGCGATATCGTTGGTGAAGATACATCAAAATTCCTGCATCGTGCAACATCTGGCGACGAAGAATTAAATGTTATGTATCGTGATTTAGATATGGCACATCACCATGTTTACAATGCAGCAAATGTTGTTGCACAAAATGCTGAAATAAAGAATGCTTCGACGTCTTTTATTACCGCAGAAACAGTTAAATCAGATGTTATTTATTTTTCATCTGGTGCAAATATGAATGGGGAAAATGTTTCTATTAAAGACGTGCGTGTTTCTGGCGATATTTCTGGATTCAGAAATATTTATGCAAATGATTTGAACGGAAAAACATATACAACCAAGGGACATATTATAACAGACCGTGCAACAATATTAGATTCTGTGAATGTGGCAAATGATTTTACATTAAAATCTGACAGCAGCCGAAGCGTAAGCGGATTTGCAGGAATTACAGCATCGACTGTATTTACACCATATATCAATTCCGATGAAATTATTTTCTATAATAATTTTGGCTTAACTGTTTCTGGTGAACTATTAATGTCAACAACATCACCAATAAAATTTGGAAACTGGATATTTCCATCAACCAAACCACCTGTGTTTCATGCGCTTAATTTAACACGCGCCACACGTCCGAACATGCCGCAACGGGGGGAATTTGATTTGATCATTAAATCAGGGTGGAAGACTATCCCAAGTATAACACAACAACAAACACAAATATCAACGATAGATTAATGAACATATTAAAAAGATTTTTTTCAAACGACACAAATCAACGTGGCAGTATGCTGGTTGAATTATTGCTGACCGTGGCATTGGCGACCGTGATTATTCCGTTTATTTTCCAATATCATCAGGATTCTGTAACACGGGCCGAAAATATCGCAATTGCAAATCAGATGACAGAAATTCAGGTCGCACTCGAAAGATATATAACCGAACATCGTGAAGAACTGCTAAAAACCGTTGGACGCACAATCACACGTGTAAAATTAGACGAATTGACCGAATACGGATTGCCTGAATACGTCTTGGACCAAGGGGATTCAAAATATCAAATTAGAATTTTAAAATCTGCTGATGGAATCACAGCAGCGACATTACAAGGTGTCATCGTTCGCGATTCTGAAGATATAACACCACTGCGAACACGCGAAATAGTTGGACTATCCGGTGGCTCTATGGGTTTTGTTGATGGCACGCATGCGTATGGTACATTCGGCGCATGGCATACCGACACAGTTGATTTAGGCATTGATATTAACAATGGCATTATTGAAACAACATCTGTGAATCGCGACAACGCATTATATTTGTGGAGAATTCCATCTGAAAACGCAGATGATGCAAAAATGTTATCTGCATTAAATTTAGGCGGACACGATATTGTTAATATTAATTCTTTTAATGCAGACCATGTAGAATTTGCAGAAGAATTAAAGGCAAACATTATTGCAACACGTGATTTGATTTTTCAAACACGGGTTGATATCGACAAAAAATTCGATGCAACTAATGCGATCGTGTCTGGGATGTTAACATCAGATGGAAAGAATATGGAAATTTCAAGTTCGTTAAATGTTGACAGCACTATAAAACTATCTTCATTAACCGCTGAAAATTTATGGGTTTCAAATTTAACACTGGGCGGTATGTCAATTAATGCAGAAAATGAAATCGCAACATTGAATATTAATCAAGCATTAGACATGACAGCCGGTCGTATCGAAGCAATGTTTGTTACAGTTGGTTTCACAGGTTCAATAACACCGCGACTGGTTGTACGTAACAAAATTGTAGATTCTGTGAATTCTAATTATTTTTGGGACATGGACGAACAAATAGCAAACTTTTCAGATGCTAGTTTTGTTGAACTGAACCGCATGGCAACGCTTGCCACAATTCGTGAAGGGGATTCGAATACAAAATCAGGACAAATATTTGGCAGTGTTTCTACCAATAAAAATGCGACTGTTGCTGATTTTATGAATGCCCTAAACGAAATCGAAACAATGGTACGTGCAAAATATCAGAATTTGCATTTACAATAAATTATGGTATAAAAGATATGATGAAAATAAGATGCGATTTTTGTAAAACAGAATATAATTTGGACAAGGTACCAAGCACAGCTGTGAAATGTGCCGTATGCGGTCATGTTTGGAATGTCGCTATGCCAGCACGTAAAAATTCATTATTAATGTTTTTTGCTTCGCTGTGCGCATTGCTGTCTGCAGTTGTTTTTACCATCGCAGTAATTGTGCAACATCAGGCAAAACAAGCAAATTCAGGTCCGCTAATCGCAACTGTTTCCGAAATCGAAAATAGCACTGATGAAGATGGCGCAACACACTTAATTGTAAAGGGAACTGTAAAAAATGTATCAGAAGATATTTATGGTGTACCCGATTTGCTTATCGTGTCAATGGATGATCATGGCAAGGTTTTAGCACAACAGAAATTTATGCCGTCCGCAACATTATTAGACGCAGGCGCAAGTGTTAGTTTTAGTCATACATTGGCCGTGCAGCCAAATGGCGTAAAACGAATTGCAGCAAAACTTGTTAACCTTGAAATCCCACAGGATGAAAAAAAATGAAAAAAATTTTAATATCTTTGTTTGTTGTTTTTTTTACTGCAAACCTTAATGCGGCTGATACATCACAACCACGTATCAGTATTTTTTCAACCAGTACTGACTGGGAAGGGGTTACAGGATTAAGTCTTGCTGAATATCGTGGAACATTTATTCCTGACAATCGATTGGTTGGGCGTGGATTGGTATTGTATTATCTTGACGGGTTCCCATGTTATGGACTGGGTGAAGGGGTGCGCGTTTGGATTGGCCCCAAATACGACCATGAACATTTACGTATCGCCTGTGTTGCGGCGCCAACTGAAATAAAATTTGCGTACAGAAATGCGGCACGTGATGCCGATGAAGCTGCGACCAAGGGAATTTTAACATGCCCCGTCAAGGATAAAGGACGCGAATTGACAATCGATTTATCCGATTGTATCATTGGTCCCGATTGGGATGAATACAAGTAAGGTAAAAAAATGTCTGAGCAGCGTAAATTTATTGTTTCCGAAGAAGATAAAATTGTTCGTATTGATAAATTTTTGGCAGAAAAAATGCCAGAATTTTCACGCAGTGAAATTCAAAAATTTTCTGTATCACGCGAAAATAATACATCATTAAAATTATCTGAAAAGATCAAAACTGGCGATGTGTTTATTGTTGATATTCCCGAAAAAAAGACGGATATCGCAACGGAAAATATTTCATCTGATTTCGATTTAGATATTTTATTCGAAGATGATGATATTATTGTTATAAACAAACCTCGTGGGGTTGTTATGTATCCATCTGCAGGAAATAAAACAGGTACATTGGTTCAAAATATTTTGGCACATACGCATCTATCTACGTTGGGTGGCGATGTGCGCCCTGGGGTTGTACACAGGCTTGACAAGGATACTAGTGGGGTTATGGTATTCGCAAAATCTGATGCGGCATATCGTGAACTGATTAAGACGTTTTCCGAACACAACTTAACACGCAAATATATTGCATTTGTATGGGGAATTCCAAATTGGGAAGAAGCAGAAATTACTGGTAACATTGCGCGATCGTCAAGAAATAGACAAAAGATGACAATGGTAAAAACCGGCGGAAAACATGCACACACAGACGTTGCTGTTATGAATGCATGGCCACGTGCCAAGGTTTCACAAATGCGCTGCACACTGTTTACGGGTCGCACACATCAAATTCGCGTACATTTGTCTGCGCACGGATTTCCTGTGTTATGCGACCCCTTGTATGGACGTGGCAATATTAGATTGGGAACCGTAAAAGATTCTGAATTACTGGACTTTATAAGGGAAAACGATGGACAAATGTTGCATGCCGAAGTTTTAGAATTAAGCCATCCGATAACCGGTGAAAAATTGCGTTTCAAGGCAAAAATGCCTGATGATATGATGGAATTAAAATATATTCTTGAAAATATTTAACTAAATTTTAGATATTCGCGCGCAACCTTCTTAATCCCACGTGATTTAAATGCAACCGTCAGGATTGCGCCACTATCTTCGATAACAACGCCAGAACCTAATTCATTATGCATGACAAGTTTTCCAACCGCTGATATAGGACGTTTTTTGTTTTCAACTGTCTGCACAGGTGTTGGTGCACGAAATGAATTATAATTATATGGCTGATATGAACGTGGCGAACCACCCTGAAAATCAAGATAACGATTGTCCATTTCTGTTATAAAACGACTTGGCGAATTGTACTGACGGGTACCAAACAACATTCGCGACATCGTATTTGATATAACACAACGACGACGTGCGCGCGTTATCGCAACATATGCAAGGCGACGTTCTTCTTCTATTGAACCTTCGTTGATTGATTTTTCATTTGGAAATATGCCATCTTCCCAGGCAGGTAAAAATACAGTATCGAATTCCAACCCCTTGGCTGCGTGGATTGTCATTATCCGTACTGTGTTGGTTGAATCAACCCCTTCGTCAGTATCGTTATCATCGGTCATCATCAATGCCGCCTGTTCCAAAAATTCTGGTAATGTATCATATTTTGAAATAACAGATGTTATTAATTCACGAACATTAGATATTCGGTCGGGCGCATCCGTATCCTTGGATTCTGACCACATTTTCATGTACCCTGCCCTATCGAGCAAGGACTGCGCGGCATCGCGTGGCGACATAGACGACCAATCAAAATCAAATGCAGATAAAAATTCGTCCGCCGCAGCACGTAATTTTGGTGCCAATTGTGCATTTTTTAACCCCGTCATTAAATTACCACCCGCAGAACGAAGTTTTTCAATCGCTTTGTCCCCAAAACCGCGACGTGGTTTTGCAATAACACGTAAAAAAGATATATCATCAAATGGATATACCAATAAACGCAAATACGCAATTGCATCGCGTATTTCCATACGGTCATAAAACTTTGTTGCGCCAATTAATTTATATGGAATCTGGCGTGTCGCAAATTCTTCTTCGAAAACACGCGACAAACTGCCCGCACGAATAAGCAATGCGTATTTAGAATAATCATTTGGCATATCATGAATTATCGAATCTGCGATGACGCGCGCCTCGTCCCGATCGCTGGGGACGGTTAGAACATATACAGGTTCGCCGCTGTTTTCTGTATCTACTGCACGTAAATCCTTGCCCAAACGACCACGATTATGCCGAACTAATGAATTTGCGGCATTTAGAATGTTTGGTGTGCTGCGGTAATTTGTTTCAAGGCGAATTATTTGCGCCGCAGGATATGTTTTATCAAAATTTAATATATGCTTAATTTCTGCGCCACGCCATGAATAAATAGATTGATCATCATCGCCAACACAGCAAATATTTGGATTTTCAATACCACGTGTTAAAAATCCCAAAAATTCCATTTGCGCATTATTTGTATCCTGAAATTCATCAACCAAAATATATTTAAACTGATTTTGATATCGCAATAAAACATCTGGATTTTTATCAAATAATTCCAACACACGTAAAATTATATCCCCAAAATCAACCGCGTTTAAGCGCATAAGCTCTGCATTATATGCATTAAATAGTTTATCTTTGTTCGTTAATGCGACAAGCCCCCTATCCTTAATCGAAGAAAATTCTTCAACGTAATCAGATGGCGTTTTTGTTGATGATTGCAGTAATGATTTTATAACAGACTTTTGATCGTCTTCGCCAAAGATAATAAAATCGCGGCGCATTCCCAAACGTTCTGCGTTTGAACGTAATATTCGTAAACATATGGAATGAAATGTGCCACACCAAATGTCGCCTGCATACCATGCCCCATCGGACAAATCAGATAAGCGCGTCTTCATTTCATTCGCAGCCTTGTTAGTAAAAGTCAGTGCCAAAACCTGCCATGGATGGGCAAACTGATTGTTTAGTATATATGCAATCCGAGTGGTAAGAACACGAGTCTTACCAGTACCGGCACCAGACAAAACCAACAGGGGGCCAGTTGTCGTTTCAACTGCGGTTCGTTGTTCTGTGTTAAGATTTTCTAGCATTAAATTCACCGTTCTATTATAATACCACAAACAATATTTATCAAGGACTGGAAAAAACGATATGAAACGTATTATTTGCTTTGACATTGAAACAACAGGTTTTGAATATCTGCGCGGTGATAGATGTATTGAAATCGGCGCAGTAGAGGTTATTGATGGAAAAATTACAGATAATTCTTTCCATGAATATATTAACCCAGAAGGAAAAATTATCCCGCCAGACACATATATGGTTCATAAAATTTCAAATGCTTTTTTGGAAGACAAACCAAAAATGTCTGTTATTGCACCAAAATTTTTAGAATACATTGGCGACAGCGTTATTGTTGCGCATAATGGATTTGATTTCGACTTCCCTTTTGTTAATCATGAATTAGCTATGCTGAACCTGCCACAGATTCCGCGTGAACAGCAGCTTGATTCCATTGTTATCGCAAGAAATCGTGTTTTTGGTCCAAAAAGTTATACGTTGGATGCGTTGGCAAAATGGTATGGAATTTCACTAACTGCACGTGCAGATGCGCATGGCGCGTTGATTGACGCAGAAATTTTAGCAAAAGTTTATTTGGAACTTGAAAATACTGCACCGGCACCTGATGTAAATGAGATAATAGAGAAACAACATGCTGCAATGTTGGCACATCCAAAGATTGGTGCAGATTTTCCATACAGGAAATTCGAACCAAAACCCGAAGAATTTGAAAACCATCAGAAATTTATGCAAGAAATTCAAAAATAAAAAAACGACTATGGCGTTTTTTATTTTTTGCGTGCACCCCTTATTGCTTTCCACCAACCCTGTGCTGTTTTGTTTGCGTTCCCAATAAATTTCTTGGTTTCTTTCTTTAATTCATCACCCGTTTCATAGGATACCTTGCCACCAATATCGGCGGCAATTTTTTCCGCCCCCTTGGCAAACCAGAATGTTAGCCCCAAAACAAGTGCTGTCATCCAAAAACTGCTGCTATTAATTGTTGGCAATTCGCCTGGGGAATTTAAATTGACAACCGTTGACAATAATGCCGCCGAAATAGATATGACAACCGATAAAACAACAAAGAAAAGTGCCGCATTTATAAAACGTTCAACCTGGGCGCTTAATTTTTCCGCCTTGAACAATTCAAGAAAACCGTTATATATTTGCCCACCAATACCCTTGTATGATGTTTTGCTGACACATTCTGTTACCGCAGTAAATGGCAACAAAATTATTGCCAAAAATAAGTCTGCAATAATACCAAATGCCATAAACGCATATCGCCACGCAAGATATATAAATGCACCAACAAAGGCAACCCCACATACAAACCCGAATAAGCTGTTGCCGATACTTAATGCAATCCAAGACCAACCGACCGATGCAGCCGTATAACAAAAACCAGACAAGCGTGTTGGAATGCACATTATGCTGGATGCATTGGCCGCATCCATAATATTTTCATTAGAAATGTTTTCTGTTACATAATTATAAATCGCGCTGCAAGTATCCGGCAAACTAACCCCCGCAATTTGAGTTGTTGAATTTAAAATCAAATCTGAAATTTCTGAACCTAAAAATAATATAGGAGAAATAACGAGCATAAATAACTTCACCGGCCCATATGATAAAACCATAATCCACATGAATACAGTTATGCCGCGTTTTAGTATTTCAAGAAACTTATCCTGGGCCTTGGATTCGCCCTTGATTATTAAATAGGCCTCTGCGGCAATCCAAAATGCGTATGCAATTAATATGAATATAATAACAAATCGTACCAATGATATATCCAAAACATTCGCAACATAGGAAAATGCATTCATAAATGCTATGCCTATCTTTGCCTCAATCGGGACATATGTATCCACCACGATATCTTTTGGTTTAAAAGAATTAATGTCCCCCATGGTATTACCAATAAATAATTCGCGATTTTCATCTGTGGCCCATGAACCATAATCACCGATATCGCCAAAAATACAGTATCCGGGGGTGGATAAAAATATTGCAAAAATTGCTACAATTGCGCCAAATAAAAATTTCTTTAATAATTTCATCACTTTTTCCCGAATGCTTTTAATCCAAACCCTGTTAATTTTTCAGGCAGTTTATATGCTGTTTTCCCAAAACTTTTTAACATACCGCCAAAGTCGAATAATTCAGTCCCATCTTTACCAAGCAGGTTATCAATTTTTGGACTGATTGCGTAGTAATACAAGATAAACAAGCCGGCCATCATTAGCAAGAAATCCCACGCATCATCCATGAAATCGAATGCGCCTGGATAAACACTTTCAACCGCGGCACGTTTTTCAACAAAACATTCTTTGAATTTATCGCCATCCATTTCACCGTTTGCCAACCCAACACGTTCGCATTCAGAAAATACATTTATAACCGATAATGTTTGATTATCTGGGTTTTCAACCGTTGTACCCAGTAATGGTGGTAACATTATAGTATATCCATCACGAGGACCCGGAAAATACAAATCCGCACAATATGATACCGTGGCATAAATCAATATAACCTTTAGCGTTATACCTATTATTTTTACAGCAGATGACACAAGCATTTTTATCGCCTTGTCTAATAAACCAGATGCCATTGACCATGTCCCTTCGAATGCGGATGCCGCCAGAAATATAGGCATAAAAATTATAACAAATATTAATTTAAACACCACCGACAATATCTGAAAAAATAAATCGAACCCGATATACATAAACATAAATACAAGTAATAACCCCGTAAGCCAAGTCAATGTTCCGCCACCAAATCCCATCCATGCATAATTCATCAATGAAAATCCACCTGCCGCCCCCGCAAGTACAACTGTGTTGATATTTCCAATCACACACATAAACGGTTTCAAGACAGGTCCCAAAACGGTATCTGATGCATCTTCGACGGCAGCACATTGTGCCGCACTTGTTACACCACTGGCCGCCATGGACAATTCTGCCCCAAGGTACATTACAGGTGTAATTGTTATATTAGATATCGTTTTTAATGCGGTCGAACCGCCCATTCCAAGCGCACCAATCAAGACCCCCACAATCATTACACGTAAGCCCTGACGCCAAACCTTGTCAAACCATGCAGAAAACTTTAATTTTTTATCCCCTGCATCCAAACTTTCTGTTCCCTTCATTGCATCAAACAAGAACTGTGCAGTATAAACAAATAAAAATATTCCAAAACCAACAACGATTAACATCCATAAATTTTCAAGCAACAATCCCCAAAAACGTTCTGTGGCGTTGCTGAGCACAGAAAATAATTCGGACACATAAGAACATAAAAAACAACCATTTGCTGTTGAAATATCGCCCCCTTGGACGCCAATAGCATTGAAAAAATTGTTCATGCTGGTGTATGTTATTGCACTGCCACCAAGCGATGATGACAGATACCATATACCAAGCCCAACAGCGATAAGCCACATAACGATTTTCACAAGTAATAAAATTATTTTACTTTTTAACATTGTTTATCAAAATCCTTGGTTTATGGTTTTGCTTTCCCACCGCCGGAGCCACCGCCGGAACCGCCGCCGGAACCAGCGGGGGCACTGGATGCGCCATGTGTTGCAATTGTTTTTGTTTTTTGCGAAACAAGATTTTTTAATGTTTTGCCAAACTTTGTCATATCATCTGCCAACTGTTCACTATACTGTTTATTTTCAGACACGCCGAATGCAGACAATATCATTTTAGTAATTTCAGGAATTTGATCAAATATATACGATAAAACATACATTAATGCGATTAGACTGAATAATGTTACATTTTCAAGGCTTTCTGTATCTAAATCCATTTCAAATATTTGACCACCCGTTATCGCATTCATCAGTGCATTAACATCTGTACCCGATGCTGTGAAAAATTTAGCAATTATTACCATTATAACAGTATAACTGATTACAACTGACCCTAATGTAACAATAGAATTAATTAATGTTTTTATTTGGGCAACACCGACCTTGTCCCCAATGCCAAGAATCCATTTCGGGACCCATTCAGCATCCTTGAATGCGTACATCATCAATGATAACGGAAAGAAAAATGCAAACATTGCCATTGCAATGATAAAGTCTGCAAAATAACAACAATACCTGAAGAATAATTTAAAAAATCCCCATGCAAGCGCAAATCCCACAAGAAATAATGTAATATGCTTAATAAGCGCGCCAATGCCAAGTAACGCCCGCCATGTAAAAGCTTCCGATACGATTGCAGCACCCAATTTTACATATCCTTGGAACTGAGAAACAGTGGTTTTCATTATTGAAATTACAGTATCACGCAATTGTGGACGATAAAAACCATCATCTGACATTTGTACAGGTTCGTATGTAACAGATTCATTGACCACTTCGGGTGTTGTATTAACCATTTTTTGGGTAAAAATTAATGTAACATTTGCAACAGGTTCAAAAACAACCATTGTTATAAACCGTGGCACAGAAACACCAACCCCAAGTAATGATAAGGCAATAATCGATGAAATAAAAACCTTTTGAAATGATTTTTTCATCCAAGGGTCGCCCATACCAGATTTCATATTCTGCCATATGACGTTCAATACGAATATAGTAAATAAAATACCAAAAACAACAAGGCATATACCTGAAAAAACATCATAAATTTTTGCTGCCGCTGATGAAACTATCTGAAACAGGCTGTCAAAAACACCGCAACCCCAACATTGCACAGAATTATCAATAACAGTTTCAATAAGTCTGTCTATCATTTCTTGAACCAACCTGTTATATCTTTGACACGCGTCTTGCCTGCCTTGTACATTTGTCTCATATTATTGGTATCAGACATAACCTTGTTATACATGGCATCTGTACCTTCGCCCGCGTATTTCTGTAATTGCTGTTTTGTCATTTCAAAGATTTTAAACATCAGATAGAAAGTCAAAATTGCAGATATTATCGTTATTGATTGCGCACCAAACCCCATCGCAGACGATGCAGGATGCGGAACATTAGATACAGATGTGCCACCGGCCGCAGTAACAAATACACTTGAATTCCAATTAAACAGCGCCTTGATGATTGCGATATTTATAACCAAAATAAACGCACATGCAATCATTGTAATAATTAATTTTTGTAATGCCTGTGTTATACCACTGAATGCGGGCCAGATATCTAACCATTTATCATTAGGTCTGGTTACATACCCCAATACATAAAAGGGGTATAATATCAACTGAACACCGAATGCGAATATCCCCTGAATAACAAGCAATGCCATAAATATATTACTGCCAAAAAATGTGAATATTAAAATTATCCCTGTTAAGAAATTCATTATGTCTTCACCACCATGTGGGATTAATGTCAACATGCCACGCAGACCACGCTTGGTAAATTCAAAGCCTTTTTTTATCATACTGTTGTTTACCTTGGACAAATTCGCAATTGGTTGCATCATGAATGTACAAGAATTTTTGGTTAACCATCCATCTTCTATGATGCTGTCTGGGCATGTTACAGATTCTGCGGTGGCACCCGGCTGATTAATCGTTTTTACAATCTGTTCTGTGTATATTGAACCAAACTCTAAAAACGGATTTATCAACCAATGGGTTAAAAACACAGGTTTTAACTGCAACAAGACAACCGTCGCGATAATCGCACGAAAACCTGGCTTTAAAACATTTTCAGCGATTTTCATACCGCCAATATCTTGGTTCCATAAACTATCGCCACCACCAAAACTTAGAAAATCTGTCCACTTTTTTGGCAGATATAATTTTACCAGATACAACACAGTTGTAAAACCAAGGAACCCCCATATAAGAACATATATTGTCCCGCTATCAACAAAAACATTATACATACTGGTTGCGATACCCATTAACGCCTCTAAAACAATCGGGACGAACACATTGAAGTTAAATGCATCAATTATACCACCAAACCCTTCGGCGTATGCAAAAGATGGCACAAGCAAAAACATGCAGAAAACCGCCAAAAAAGATGCTTTTTTAAAAAAATTCATTCTCGCCCTAATATTTTATGTTTTCAATTATATCACATTTATGACAAAATATGGTATAATTAAAAACAATGAAATGGACAAAAAAATTTTGGATTGTATTTTTATCATTCCTGCCATTTGGTGCAGGGGCGGTCGCGCCATTTATTTATGCATTGGCTATCGGCGCAACGTCCATTGCAGGCTTTTCGATTTATCGTTCTAATGCCCCCGTGGATTTTTCAGATGCGGTGGATTTCTTCTCTTCGTGTTGGACATGTCAGATTTTTTCAGATGTGATGTCTTCAATGTCATATATACTGCCACCAATTTATAAATCAATTGGGCAAATTGTTGCGCCAATGGCTGCGGCACTGACTGCAATATGGTTCGCATGGCAATTAATTAATAAGTTTATGGATTCTAAGCCAGAACAAACATGGAACGTAGCATCTAATTTTGGGGTTCATGTTTTTAAATTGATGGTATTAATTTCTCTGCTGTTGGCACCATTACCAAAAATAATTAGCAGCGCGGCAATCGAACCAATATTTAATGTTGGATTATCGTTAAATCGAATCGCGACAGAAGAAGACGGATTTGATAAATGCGTTGTTGCAACAGCAATACTGGACCGAGTTTCCGGAACACCAGAAGCAGCAACAGCAGGTGCATTTTCGCCAAAATTACGCCATAATTTAGCATGCGAATTAGCAGGTGTACATCGGGTAACAGGCCTTGGGATGGCAACCGGTTGGACAATGTTAAACATGGCATTTGATTACGACTATATGCATAAAATACTTTGGTATATTCCTATATTTCCAAATATTTTCTTAATCTTTGCTGGCGCACTGATTCTTGGGATATTCTTTATGGCATTGCTGCCAATTCCTGTCTATTTTCTTGAAGTATTTATACAACTATCGCTTGATTTAGTTATGCTGCCGATAATGTTGCTGTCTTGGCTGTTCAAAGATTGGAAAATTATGCCACAGGGGGCAAGCAAGTCGATTCGCAAAATAATAGATGATGTTGTATCCGCAACCGTTGGAATCGCAATGACAGGCATATTTGTTTCGTTTGCAATAATGTTTATAAATGCCGCTTTTGGCGATTGGCAGGGGTTCAATGCGCTAAGCCACGCAATCGAAACAAACGATTCGATTTTCTTGATGGACGCATTAATGGCAAACAACGAAACATTGATTGTTATTATTATGATAGGGCTGTTCTTGGCTGCCTTTATGACGGCAATTCCGGCACTTATCAAAACATTGTTCAATGCACAAGTTTCAGATAAATTCTATGAAACAACTAAAAATAATGTAAAATCTTTGTGGGGATACGCAAAGAAAATCAATGAAAATTTAAAAAAATAAAAAATCAAGTCCTTTATTTAACCACCCCCCCTTTTTTGTAGATTCCGAATCTGATATAATTCATAGCAATGACAAAGTTTCCAATTCTTTACTGGCCTCGTAAAACAACAGGTGATAACGAATATCAACTGGCACGCAAGGTTATTAACACCGAAACCGGTGTTATGCCTGATGTTTGTACAGACGATATAGACATTGCAGATATGTTAGAAAAAAACCCAAATGCGTCTATTTATTATCCTGTATTTTGCGGTTCAACAGGTTGGTGGGGCGAATTGTTGGGCGGAAATGCAGTTGTATGTAACAAGGTTATTATTTCGCCAGAATGCCAACTGATGGTCATAGAATCACAAAAAACATCTAAACCACGTGGACAAAACCAGTTGTTGGCCGCCGAAATATATCCGACCAGCGGTTTTTTCAAGAAAATGAATTCGGGTATCGCAACAGTCGCAGATATGTTAGCCACCGATGCAGGAACAATACTGGCATTATTTTCAGGAAAAAACCAATCCCAATTCATAAATGTATTGGAATCAACTGGTAATTCATATCTGGGCTGTATAGGGCGTTATTAAAAAGTTATTATTGCTTGATTTTTAGAAAAATACATGTATAATTTGCGGGCTAAAAATTAAAAAAGGGTAAATATTATGAAACAAGGAATTCATCCAGAATACTATGCGAACAATGTTACACGCACAGATGGTTCTACTATCCAAATCTTCTCTTCTGTTAAGAAAGATATGATTTTATCTACTGATAATTTGAACCATTCTGCATGGACAGGTCAACGCACAAACACAGGCGACAAAGGCGCACGTGCAGCAGAATTTAGAAACAAATTTGCTGGATTTAAATTATAAGTTTAATCATCGTCTGATGGGGGCAGCGACATGGAATTGTTGATAAAAGGTTCAACCGAATTAAACAAAATGTTTATGGCGCTGCAGCGCACCGCGATGGGGTTGCGCCGCGATTTTGGCGAAGTGGAAAACCTGCAACAATCACTGCGTAGTGCACGCGATTTTGTTAACAAGGCTGCAAATCGTATCGAAGAAAGTATTTTATCTGACCTGCTGTTGGTTCGTCCGTCAGCAGGTTTGTTAACACCAAATGTTTCACGTGATGGCGATGGGCGCGATGAATTTGTTTTGGCGTTATCTGGGGCGGCTAATTTCGTTCGCGCTAACCCACATTTTGCAATTTCTTTGGCATTACGATCAAACGATGAAACAAAAATTGCACTGATTTATTCCCCAATTGATGAACGTTTATATTATGCAGAACAAGGACGTGGGGCATATGTATTTTCTGCGTATCATTCTGCGCGAATCAAGGTTTCAAATATCAAAGACGATTTTGAAGCAACCGTTGCATACAATACACCTGATGCACGCCCATTGATTGGCGATGTTCGTCGCACAGGGTGTCCTGCACTCGATTTGGCATGGGTTGCCGCAGGAAAATTAGATGCATTTGTTTCAGAACCATTGGATTTTGCAGAAATTGCCGCGGGTGATTTAATTGTACGCGAAGCCGGCGGAAAAATAGAAATGATGGCTGATTTGGTTGCGACCAACGGTAAAATAGAATTATAAAAATCGGCAGTTGCCGATTTTTTTATTATAATAATTTGCAAATACGTATTTTTTATCTTAAAATATTAGTTATTATGAAATTTAAAAAAATCGCAAAATTTTTACTTAATACTTTATTTTGGGGATTTGTTGTTGGCATTGCTACGCTTGCGATACTGGTTATGATTCATGGGAACAATTTGCCTGATTATAAAAAGTTGGCAACATATGCACCACCGGTCGCAACCCGATTGTATGCATCAGATGGTTCTTTGTTAATTGAATATGCCGAAGAAAGACGTGTCTTTATTGATTATGCGGATATGCCGCAACAATTGGTTAATGCGTTCATCGCAGCCGAAGACCAAAATTTCTGGACACATCCTGGGATTGATATTCAGGGAATCGTTCGTGCGATAACGAATAATGCGCTGCGTATCGCAGGATATAACACAACATTATCCGGTGCATCTACTATTACACAGCAGGTGGCAAAAAATTTCTTCCTGACGTCAGAACGCACAATTTCCCGTAAGATTAAGGAAGCGATTTTGGCACTGCGCCTTGAACGCGCTTTTTCCAAAGAACACATATTAACACTATACCTGAACCAAATATTTTTGGGCGCACGCGCATATGGGGTTGGGTCTGCTGCACTGATGTATTTTAATAAGCCAGTGTCCGAATTAACACTAGCTGAATGTGCATTTTTAGCATCACTGCCCAAGGCACCAAATAATCGCGACCGTGCAATTGAACGCAGAAATTATGTTTTGCGCCGCATGGTCGAAGAAGGTTTTATAACCCAAGAACAAGCCAACATTGCCACAGCAGAAGAATTAAATATAAATAGTGGATTTACCGCACAAATGCAGGAGGAATTTCAATACTTTGCAGAAGATGTTCGCAGACAGCTGCTGAATTCACTAGGACGCGAAACATTATATAATCAGGGATTATATATCAAAACAACAATTGTGCCAGAATTACAATGCGCAGCATCAGATGCACTGAACAAAGAACTTGATAAATTTAACGAAGGTAGAACAGACAAATTACAAGGCGCAATTATTGCGATGAATCCACACACAGGTCGTATTCTTGCCATGGCGGGCGGACGTTCTTTTAATGAAAGTTCTTTTAACCGCGCAACACAGGCATACCGACAGATTGGTTCTACAATTAAACCATTTGTTTATTTGGCAGCATTGGAACGCGGATACACGCCACAAACAATGATTCTGGACGCACCAATTGTTGGTTGGCGCGAAGATAATACATTATGGAAGCCTGAAAATTATGATAAAAAATTCCTTGGGGATGTGCCGTTAAGACTGTCGCTTGAAACATCAAGAAATGTACCAACAGTACGCCTTGTGGAACAAATCGGAACACAAAACGCGATTGAGGCAGCACAACGTTTCGGCGTATATCCGCAAGACATGCAAAATATGAATTTGTCCATGGCATTAGGATCTGGGGAAACAACACTTGAAAAATTAGTTTTGGGTTATTCTGCATTTGTAAACGGTGGACGTGCAATAAAACCAAAACTGGTTGACTATATCGAAGATAGATACGGTCGATTAATCGGCAATAAAAAGATAGAAATTTTAGAATGGTCCGAAGAATTATTGCCACCTGTAACAGAAAGTGAGTCCGAACCGTTATCTGATCCACAAAGTTTATATCAAATGGTGTCCATTTTACAGGGGGCTGTTGAACGCGGCACAGGAAAACAGGCGCGTGTTTATGGACATACAATAGCAGGAAAAACAGGCACAACAAATGAAGTAAAAGACGTTTGGTTTATCGGATTTTCCAAGGATTTAATCGCAGGTGTATATTTGGGATTCGATACACCAAAACCACTTGGCAAGGGGGCAGGATCGCATATGGCCGCACGCGTATTTGCCGATTTTATGAAAGTGGCACTTGCCAATAAAAAAAATCAACCATTTGCAGTTCCAGACGGTATGAATTTTATGCGCGTAAACAGACGCAGTGGCGCCAGCGCAACGGATGACCCAAACGGCACGATAATTCAAGAAGCATTTAAGCCGGGACAAAAACCAAACCAAGTTCAAACAAAAACTGTGATTGAACGTGGCCCAGTAGTTGGTGGTGTTTTTTAATATATGAATAAATATGTTATATTAACATTTATTTATCAAATCTTTTGTGATAGAATGTCAGCATAAGGAAAAGGATTTTTTATGCTGACTGATTATTTTTTTAATTATGGTTTATCTTTCTTTGCAAGTGGTTGGACCCAATTTGGTGGCGCATTTTTTGTTGCGTTTCTTATCATGCTGGCGTTTGGAAAACCATTCATTCGAATAATGCGCACTTGGCAAAAAAAAGGCCAACCAATCAGCGAAAACGTTCCCGAAACACATGCAAAAAAAGCAGGTACACCAACAATGGGTGGAATACTGTTAATTATCGCAATACTGATGGGCAGCATTTTGTTTATGCCAATTAACAATCCAACCGCATGGATTGCATTGATGGCACTGGTTATGTTTGGGGCGTTGGGGTTTGTTGATGACTATAAAAAAGTTAAATCACAATCGGTTAAAGCAGCAAATGGTTTAAGCCCGATAACAAGATTAATTGTCGAGGGTGTTTTTGTTGTTATTTTGGCATATATGATTAATAAAACAATGCCGCCATATATTCCTGAATATTCATTATCAATCGGTGCAGGTATTATTTTGCCACTGGGTATATTCTATTATATATTTGCATATTTTGTTATTTGCGGCAGCGCAAACGCCACGAACATAACAGATGGCTTAGACGGAATGTTATCTAAACTATATCTGCCCGTTCTGATTGTGTTGGTTGTTGCGTTGTATGGTGCAACCCGTATCGGATTTATGGATACAGTTATGTTCCTGCCGGCGGCCAGTGGTTTGTATGCGGTGTTGGGCGCAGCGTTTGGTGCCGTTCTTGGGTTCTTGTGGTATAATTCAAAACCCGCATCCATATTCATGGGGGACGTTGGTTCGTTGGCACTGGGCGGTTTTATGGGAACCGTTGCGATGTTGCTTAAATCAGAAATTATTATGGGCATTGCCGCAGGTATGATGGTTCTTATTTTGCTATCATCATTTGTGCAAACAATGTTCTTTAAAATCACACGTCGCACAACCGGTACCGGCAGACGTATTTTTCTGCGCGCACCACTACATCATCATTTTGAAGAACTGGGGTGGACTGAAACGAAAATCGTGGAAAGATTCTTTATTATATCCATCTTGTTTTCAGGATTGGCATTGGTGTTGTTGAAGTTCGCATAAAGTGAAGCAAAATGTTTAAAATAAACCGTACAGAAGATAGTAAATTAACCAGTTGGTATTTTGGAACGGACCGTAAATTATTGGGCTGCGTTTTAATCCTGATATTACTGTCTATTGTTTTTGTTGTGTCCGCAGGGTCAATCAAGGCAGAACATCTGGGTCAACCATGGTACTATTTTTTAATGAAATCTATTCCGTTTTATTTAACAGGATTGTTGTTACTGTTTGGAACCAGTTTTTTGAATAAAAAGCAGGTTTTATTATTGGCTGGAATAAATTTATTATTTGGGTTGGCGTTACTGCCGATAACCGTTATCGCACCACATGAAATTAATAATTCTGCACGATTTGTTTCATTTGGCGGATTTAACATTATGCCCGCAGATGTTATGAAACCTGGTTTTATAATAATGACTGCTTACTTTTTAAGCAGAATGAAAGAAGCGTATGGCGATAATATTTTCTTTAACAAAGAAGCATGGAATCCAAAAACATGGTTAAGCTGGACATATTATTTACCTGCATTTGCAATCATTGTTGCGATTATATTTAATCACCCAGATTTTGGAACATCTGTATTATACCTTGGTGTTTTTACTGCAATGATTTTTATTGCGGGGCTGCCATGGCGATTGGTCCCTATTTTGGCGGGACCCGCGGCACTAATGGGTGTTGTTGCATTTATGACGTTTGGACACGTTCATCGGCGTATTATGGCTTTTTTGACAGGTACAGGCGACACATATCAGGTTGATTATTCAACAGAATCTATTCGTAACGGGGGCCTTATGGGCGCAGGGGATGAGGCATTTGTTAAACAATATCTGCCCGACGTTCATACAGACTTTATATTCGCGGCAATCGCAGAAGATTTAGGTGCAATTATGGCATGCGGTTTACTGGTGTTATTATTCTTTGTATTACGCAGATTAATTATTACCGCCACAAATGCACGCGACCGTTTTGTGTTGTATGCAACCGGTGGGGCTGCCGCACTGTTCGGAATTCAAATTTGTTTTAATATGATGACAACCCTGAATATCTTCGCGCCAAAGGGTATGACACTGCCGTTTATTTCATATGGGGGCAGTTCATTGCTGGCCTATTGTCTGTTATTCGGAATGATTTTAGCGATTGTACGCGAAGACAAATGGAAATAACACAAAAGGAACACAGTATGAAAATTTGGATTGCAACAGGTGGAACAGGTGGACATGTATATCCAGCGCTTAGTGTGGCACACGAATTAGTAAGACGTGGAAATAAGGTTACAATTTCATGCGATGGGCGTGTTTGGGACATGATTAAGCGCGACGCCCCAAAAAAAGCAAAAATCGTTCGAATTTGGGCCAGTGGTGTCGGCGCAAAAAGTCGCATACAGCAGATTTTTGCCCTGACAAAAATTGCATTGTCTGCATCGGTATTAATAATACGTTTTGCAATATCAAAACCACAGCGCGTTGTTGCATTTGGCGGATATGCGTCTGTACCCGCGGTATTTGCTGCACATATTTGGAAAATCCCAACATTTTTACATGAACAAAACGCAAGTATTGGGCGTGCAAATAAATTTGCGATGAAGTGGGTAAAAACACTGATGATAAGTTTTCCAAAAGTTTCTGGAATATCAAATAAAAATACAAATGTTGTTTATACAGGTCTGCCCGTCAGAAAAGAAATATTAGATGCAGCACAAACACCAATCCCAAATAAATCTAAAATATTCGTAACTGGTGGTTCATTGGGTGCACAAATATTAGATGATGTCGTACCAAAGGCAATTATCGCAATGAAAAATAAACGAATTTTTGTTACACATCAGACAAGACCAGAAAATGTTTCAAAATTGCAAAAATTATATGCAGAAAATGGAATTCGTGCAAACGTCCTGTCGTTTGTTCATGACATGGCAGGCACCATTGCTGATGCGGATTTAGTTATCGGACGCAGCGGCGCAAGCACAGTTGTTGAATTGCAAACAATTGGGCGTCCTGCGATTTTAGTTCCATTAAATATAAATCCTGATCAGGCAGCAAACGCAGAATGTTTTGCAAAAAATGGCGGGGGATTTGTCGTAGAACAATCAAAATTTACACAGAAATGGCTGACCGCCACATTGTCTGAATTATTTGATAATCCATTGCGTCTGAAAAAAATGGCACAAAAAGCAATGATTCCAAATAATGCAGTAAATTTAATTACTGATGAAATTATAAAATAATTAAATACGCGTTTTTTCTGCTTGCGTGAAATTTGTGATTTGTTCTATGATGCAAGTGGAAGGAAAGGAAAATGCATTTTATTAAAATCCCATTATTGTCGATTTTTATCGCACTGCCAATCGTTGCAAATGCGCACTTGCCCGTTGTAAACATTACATCTGGGGCGGTTTCTGCGCGCGCTGCGTTTGGCGAAGATACATCACAACCGACAAAAAAAATTGCAAACAAACAAACATCCGCAAAACCAACAAGAACAAAAAAAGTTGTTGCGCGAAGTGCTGCAAATGCGCCAGTTGTATCTGTTAATTCAGACGTACAAGCGATTGTTGCAAATGATGTTTTGGTACCACAACGACCAAGTTCAGATTTATGGGCAAAGAATGATTACGCACTGCGTATGCCAATGCCATCTGAATTTTCTGTTATTCGAAATGATAATCTGTTGCCGGAAGAAAGTTTAGATACTAAAATTGCAGTTGCACCTATGAAAGAAACATTGTCGTACAATAATCATTCGCTGATGTCCGAACTAGATAATCAAATCGCAATGTTGGTGGAACATCAAAAACGTGCAGAAAACACAACACGAAACACTTCGACACGCGTAATCGCCAAACCAATCGTAGAACAAAAAAGTGAACCTGTAAAAATTGCAAAAACAGAATCGATCCATGAAGAAATTCAGGAACCGATTTCCGTTCGTCGTATGGTTGTACCAATGGACACACAAGATGTTGTTATGCGCAGTGTAAAAAACACTACTTCACCACGTATTACAGTGGTTCGTGATGATATGTCAAAGATGAGTCCATCTGAATTACGTAACGCATTCAGAAAAACTTTCTTGTCGGAAAACAAACACTTATCAACATATTCTGTTGATAGTCAGTTTGATGTGGCAAGTGATATGTCTTCGGCGGTAGAAGGTTTTACAGCACGAAAAAATCTATCCGAAGGAACAGGAATTCGTCCGTTGGAAATAAAAATAAAATTTAGAAATGATGATTCTTCGTTGTCGCGTGATAACTATACTTTGTTGACAGAATTTGCAGGCATTGTTGTTAACGACCCAACACGCGCAGTTCAAATTGCAATTCCACAATACATGACACAAAACAGCGACGAACGAAAGTTGGCAGCGCGCAGACTTGCCATCGTTGAACAGGCACTGACAGATAATGGCGTTTCACAGCAACGCGTGTTACCGGTCTTGTCAACAAGGGATAATCCTGATTTTGTATTGCGGATAATTTCTAGTAATGAATACGAAACATTAACCAAACAAAAACGGGATATGTTTGGCGATTCAATTAGTAAGAAAACCTATAAAAGTATGTCGTGGTAAAATATATTAATAAATTAATTGAATTTTTGTTTCCGCCGGCGTGTCCACTTTGTGATTCGCCGGTTTCAATTCATGGTGAATTATGTGCAGACTGCTGGATGGGAATAAATTGGATAGAAAATCCAAAATGCCTAAAGTGTGGATATCCATTCTATGGCGATTTTGAATTCGAAGACACCCCAATGTGTCCTGTATGTGCAGCAGGAAAATCTGAGCTTGATTGGATTCGATCTGCATGCGTTTATGATGACGCATCACGCAATGCAATGTTGCCATTTAAACATGGTGGACGAATAAAGTATGCACGATTTATGTCGCGCGCAATGATTTGGGCGTTGCGCGATATAGATATTGATGCAGATGTTGTTATGCCTGTACCGCTGGCACGACGCAGGTTATTTAAACGCGGATATAATCAGGCAACCTTACTTGCGCGACCAATCGCAAAGGCAATTGGGATTAAGATGAATATCGATTCCGTACGCAGAAAATATAGATCTGATATGGGACACAAAAATCCAAAACAAAGATACGAAAATATTCGCGGGGTGTTTTCTGTCGTTAATCCGAACAACGTTCGTGGCAAACGTATTTTATTGGTTGATGATGTTATGACAAGTGGTGCAACATTTACTGAAATGCGCCGTGTTTTAATTCGTGCCGGTGCAGCGGCTGTTTATGGTGTTACATTTTGTCGCGTTGTGCGTACAACTTAATTTTTATAATTTTTTCCAAATGTTTTTCCCATTTCCATGCGCATTATGGTTTGGGTTTCTTGCCATGCAACCTTGGACGCAACAAGCTTGAATAAATTTAGTAACCTTTCTTCGGATGGCAAATAAATCCGTCGCCCCCTACGCAGGGTAACGCACATATCAATCGTATCTTCTGAACCAATGGTGTAATGCGTTACATCTTGTTCTTCGCTGGGGATTATATCGAGACATATTTTTTGACCATCGGGCGATATTAATGTATAACGTTTCATTTCACCACTGGGGTCAATTCCAACGTGCACAGGAACACACCTTATTATTTCTTCGACTAATTCAAATATATCCTGTACTTCACGCTTTTCTGACATTCGTAACCCCTTGTTATTTGGGATATATAAGTTAGCACACAGAAATACTTTGTCAATCTGTTTTAAGATTATTGCATTTCCAATTCGTTTGGTTTATGATTTTTTTATCCAATATATGTTTCATATACATAGGAGAAAAAATATGAAATTTAAATTATTATCTATGCTGACATTATTTGCATTACCAATGGCAGCAACCGCCACCACGCCATTTGTCGGTTTTTATCAAACAATTGATGATGAAATAAATGCACCAAAATCAATTGTTGCACTGTATGAGTATAAAGATGGAGATGATATCGAACTGGCGGGGCGTATTGTTGCACTCTATAATACAGATGGAACAATTTCTGAAACACTATCCAACCCACAACGCATTGCTGACAAGGTTGCTGGTTCACCTAAAATGGTTGGACTCGATATAATTTGGAACATGGAATGGGATGACGAAGACAAGAAATATGAAGATGGAAAAATTATGGATCCAAAATCAGGCAAGATTTATTCAAGTGTTATGTGGCAGGATAATCCTGAGACACTGAATGTACGTGGAAAAATTGGCCCATTTGGTCGTACCCAGAAATGGAATGTATTAAAACAAACTGACCTGCCAAGCGATTTACAAAATATTGATGCAACCGAATGGAAACCAAATATAACTAAATAAAAAAAAGCCGTCCTATGGGACGGCTTTTTCCTTGATAGTTGATTTTATTCTGATACGATTAATGGCATATTATTTTTACAAATAGGATTAAATAAAATGAACATAGAACTTGGCAAAAATATAAACCCACGTGATATAGAAACAAAAATCCAAGAATTTTGGGATAGTAATGATTTTTGGGCAAATGATGTTAATTCGGATAAACCATCTTTTTGTGTTATGATGCCACCACCAAATGTTACCGGCAGTCTGCATATGGGGCATGCATTAAATCAAGTTCTGACAGATATTATGTGCCGCTATAAACGTATGGCTGGGTTTGATGTTCTGTGGCAACCTGGGACAGACCATGCATCAATCGCAACACAATTGTTGGTCGAACGTGATTTATCCAAGCGCGGAATTAATCCACATGCACTGTCATTGAAAGAAAAGCTTGATTCTGCATGGAAATGGAAAGAAGAAAAAGGCGGGCAAATATTAAACCAATTGCATATCTTTGGTGTTACACCTGTATGGAAACGCGAACGTTTCACAATGGACGAAGGGCTATCAAACGCCGTTACAAAATTGTTTGTAAAAATGTATAACGAAGGATTGATTTATCGTGAAAAACGTCTGGTAAACTGGTGCCCTAAGCAGATGACATCCGTATCGGATTTAGAAGTTGAAACACGCGATGAAAAAGGTAAATTCTATTACTTCAATTACCAATTGGTTGATGGTGGCGTTATTGAAATAGCAACAACACGCCCTGAAACATTATTTGGTGACCAAGCAATTGCGGTTCATCCTGAAAACGAAAAATTAAAACATTTGATTGGCAAACGTGCGATTATCCCATTAACGGATATAGAAATTCCAATTATTGGCGATGAACATGCGGACCCAGAAAAGGGAACCGGTGCGGTAAAGATTACACCGGCACACGACTTTGACGACTGGGAAGTTGGGGTTAGACATAACCTGACACCAGTTTGCATATTAACACCGGATGCCAAGATGAATGACAATCCTGTTGTTCCAGAAAAATATCGTGGTCTGGACAGATACAAGGCACGCGAAGCAATCGTTGCAGATATAGACGCAGCAGGTCTGATGGTTAAAATCGAAGATAAAATTATTCCAACACCATATTCTGAACGCGCACAGGTACCTGTTGAACCTTATTTAACAGACCAATGGTTTGTTGATGCACCAAAATTGGCAATCCCGGCAATTAAAGCGGTAGAAGAAGGTAAAATAAAATTTATGCCTGAACATCGTTATAATTTGTTTATGGCATGGATGAAAAATATTCGTCCATGGACTATTTCACGTCAATTGTGGTGGGGGCATCATATCCCTGCGTGGTATGACGAAGATGGAAATGTCTATGTTGCAGAAACAGAAGAAGAAGCAATTAAACAATCTGGTGGCAAAACATTAACGCGGGACAAGGATGTTTTGGATACTTGGTTCTCGTCCGGGTTGTGGCCTTTTTCAACATTAGGATGGCCAGAACAAACACCTGAATTGGCAAAATATTATCCAACAAATTTATTATATACTGCGGCAGACATAATCTTCTTTTGGGTGGCACGTATGGTTATGATGGGTATTTATGTAATGGGGGATGTTCCATTCCATACCGTAAACTTCCATGGCCTTATCCGCGATTCTAAAGGGCAAAAAATGTCCAAGACCAAGGGGAATGGCACAGATCCATTAGATACCGTTGAAAAATTTGGTGTTGATGCATTACGTTACTGGATTTCGACAGCACCAATCGGAACAGATATTCGTTATTCTGATGACGAGGTTAAACGTGGTTCAAAACTGCTGACTAAATTGTGGAACGCGTCAAAGTATGTTTTGATGAATTTGTCTGATTTTGAACCTGAAACTGCAAAACAAATTCCGGTATCTGAACGCTTTATCGAAGACAGATGGGTTTTGAAAGAATTAAACAAAGCAATTGCAGAAACACGCAAGCACTTGGACAAATACGATAACTATAATTCACGTGCGGCAATCGATGCGTTCTTCTGGGATATTTTCTGTGACCAATATTTGGAATTTATCAAGGACCGTTTCTGGGCACCTGAAAAATATAGCGCAGAATCCAAGCTGTCTGCACAATGGACGTTATATACCGTATTGCGCGCAATAATCGGATTGTATGCACCGTTTATTCCATTCCTGACCGAAGAATTATGGCAGAAGATTTACAAATCTTATGAGGGTGGCGAAACATTACATCTGACAGAATATCCATCGGTTAAGGCTGAATATGAAACAGATGTAGAACAAATGAATATCGCACTTGAAATATTGAAAAATATTCGTGGGTTGCGCACAGACCGCAAGGTTGGAAATGGTGCAAAACTTGAAATGCTGACCATTCCATCTGATACACCGGATGCATTGCATGGATTAATAAAATCCGCTGCACGCGCAAACAATATTCAATTGGGCGATATGCTTGATTTTGTTGTCGCAGAACAGAAAATCGCAGGTTAATCAAATGGCTGATAAACTGATTGAAAAACGTATTTTGCAGGCCTATCAATGCGATAGATTTGGAAATGTTCGTCCTTTAATTTTGATGAACGAATTACAGTCTATTGCGGATAGGCATGCAGAAATATTGGGGTGCGGTCGAACATACTGCCTTGAAAATAATGTTGGATGGGTGGTTATGTACTACTTGGTTGATATCGTTGAATTACCGACCGAAGGGGAAGAATTAACTTTTTCAACATGGCCATCATGTCAGGATGCACTACGTGCAACACGCGATTTTGAAATACATGGCGCAGATGGACGATTAATGGTACGCGCCACATCACAATGGATTTTAATCGATATGGACAGACGTCGTCCATTGCCACTGGCAAATCATTTATCGCCTGATGTCGTGGTGCCTACGCGTGCATACGGTTGCGCATTTGAAAAATTTGCTGATTTTGAAACAAACAAAACACATATTATGAAGTGTCGTTTTGATGATATTGATGTTAATCAGCACATAAATAATGCAGTATATGCAGTATGGGCAACAGAAAGTGTTGGATATAAATATAGAACCCAACATAAACTGAGTAAAATTGATATATGGTTCAAAAAGGAAGTTAATCCTGATACACCTGAAATTCGCATTGATGTTATAATCGATGGGTTGATATCACGTCATAAAATTTGCACAGATAACACTGAACATGCTGTTGTTATATGCCATTGGGAAGAAATATAAAAAAACCGGCAATTGCCGGTTTTTTTACTTACGCAGACCTAATTTCTTAATCAAGGCTTCGTAATCATCCGGATTACGTTTCTTGATATAGGCCAATAATTTTTTACGACGATTAACCATCATCAACAAACCACGTTTTGAATGGTTGTCCTTGTGATTAGCCTTCATATGTTCTGTTAAATTACGAATGCGTTCTGTTAAAACCGCAACCTGTGATTCAACTGAACCGCCGTTATCTTTTTCAGATATTTTATATGTCTGGATTAATTCAGACTTTTTTGCCTTTGTTACGGACATTATATTTTCCTTTTGTTTTTTATATTGTTCGTTTTGGACACAATCTATTTTCCGAAACCGCACCAATACCAATGAATAAATCACCGTTATATATACGGTACAGACCATCGTCTGCATCCATTTTGATAAAGCCACCATTTTTATAAAATTCAGCATCTTTATCAGGCAGATTTAAAACCGGAATGTCCCCCAGTCCAAAATCAACCGGATTTAGATTTTTACCTAAATCCCCGTTATTATTAAACAGATTTTCCAAAAAATCAAGTTTTACGGTGTTTTTTATGTCAAACCCGTTTGTATATGTGCGACGTATCATATCAACTGTGCCAATTGTTCCGCATAATTTTGCAATATCGCGCGCCAAAGAACGAACATAGGTCCCACGACTGCAACGCGTTCTGAAATGCCATGATGTACCATCCACACCTAAAAATTCCAGTTCGTATATTTCAATTTCACGTGGGGGAATATCAATTGCCCTGCCCCGACGTGCACATTCATATGCGCGCGCGCCATCAACATGTACCGCAGAATACAATGGGGGAATTTGCTGAATTCGACCAATAAAATTTGGCAAAATTGATTTTACGTCTGAAACAGTCGGAACAATATTATTACGGTACGTTTCCTGCCCCGTTATATCCAATGTGTCCGTTTCAAAACCAAACTGAACGGAAAACAAATATTCCTTAGTTGATGGGTTGTGTTCTTCTATAAAAGGAATCATTTTTGTCGCATCACCAATCGCAATTGGCAAAACGCCTGTCGCCATTGGATCAAGTGTGCCGATATGCCCAAATTTCTTGATCCCCAGCATTCGCGCAATACGACCACCCGCCGTTCGTGAAAACAGCCCTGAATCCTTGTCTAAAATTATCCAACCTGATTTCATTTTGTTTTTTGTTTTATGAATTTATATTTTACACCAAAAGATTCACGAATATATTTATCAAGCGCAGATTCCTG
>JAFYXQ010000020.1 GCA_017546085.1 Alphaproteobacteria bacterium
CAAAAAATATTCGTGTAGAAATTCCAGACGTTTCTAACCCTGATGAAGCTTTTGAAATTTTGTCAAAACCAGCTTCTCTTGAAATCAGAATGAAATCTGAAACTGGTGAACTTGCTACAGAATCAACAAACATTGTTTCTGCAAAAGCTGTTATTGACCAAAGCAATACAAAATATTATTGCCGTTGGTTATAGGCGCTCTTTTGCCTCATTACATACACCGGCATATTTAGAAAATAAAATTCAAGAATACTTAAGCCATGCCAGAATAGAAAAAATGGAAAATATTATTCGTAATAAAAATTCCATAAATATTGTCGCAACAGACCAAGATAATAATGTTGTTGGTTCAATAGGCGGTATGAAAGACGAAAACGGTAATTGGGAATTGATTGCCTTATATGTAGATGACAAAGTGATAGGCGATATAAAATTTGCACTTAATTTAGTTAAAGAATTTTCAAAACGTGTTAAACAAAATGGTGCAGATAAATTTACTACTGGAACATTAACAGGTAGTAGAGTATGCAAATTATACGAGTTATTGGGCGGTAAAAAAATAAAAGAATTCATAAACGAAAAACGCGACAATGTATCAGAAACAGAATTCGAATTTGATGTAAATAGATTCCTTTAATTTAGCCCGAATCTCGCCCACACACCACAACCAATATTCAAACGCACCCTTGTGGTGCGTTTTAATATTGCGTTGCGCACGGTTTGGGGGTCCCTATTCCTGCCTGCGCAGGAATGACAAAAAAAAGTGGAATGATAATAAGAGGGGCGCAGGGATGATAAAGTTAGAAGGATAGAAAGGTATCCTGACCCGCCCCACAGGGGGCAGGTGGAAATTTAGCAGGATATTAATATAAAATGCAAAAAAAATCCCCCGATTGGGGGATTTGGGTTTGGGATTCATTAATCACATATAGCGGTATTAAATTTACATTTACCTTCTTCCCATATGTATACAGACGCACCCGCTGTTGTTGCGTTACCCTTTGCATCGCATGCCAATTTATACACGGTATTTGATATAGTATTTGCGCATTGTTTACATGTATTTTCATTTCCCTGACTTGCACAAGCATTGTTGGTCAGAAAGTCTGTGTTAATTACACAATACCCATTGTCAAGTGTACCCATAGACGAACATGTACATGTGTTGTCTTTCCATGTGCCGCCGGTTGATTTGCATTTTTCTTCGTCAGGATTGACTATTTCCGTGCACTTATTTTCATTAGTATTCAAAACATATCCGTCCATACATTCTGTTAAGATGCATGTGCCATCAACCTTTTTACCCGCAGTAGCTCTTTTAAGCTTTAGCTCGCTCTCAGTGCACCCTCCTACACACAAATTATTAGTTTCATCAAGATCATATCCGTCCGCACAATCTGTTAGGACGCAATTGCCCCAGTTCGAACCAGTCCATGTTTCTGTTCCCGATTTGGCATTTGCCAGTTTTAAATCACTTGCGGCACAGGATCGTTTTGATGCGACGCATGTGTTGCCATACACATCATAGTTAGGCTGACATGTTTTTACCTTGCAACCAGTCCAACTGCCGTTTTTTAATGTATTTACCGCGGAATATGCGTTTGGAATCTCTGACGTGCAGTCCTTGGTCGTTGGTTCGGTTGTTTCCTTCGCCCAGTTTCTGATGTTCCATTGATCATCTGCCCCATTGACATCAGATAAATCGATTCCCATTGCATTACGCAGGCAGTATTCGCGTAATTTTGCGGAATCTTCCGTAGTATTTGAACCGAAGTTTGGCACGTAACCCGATAACGAACCATCATATGCACCATTCAGGATTTCATTCAGGGTTACAACGTTACGACATGTATTTGTTGTATAGTCCTGAGAGTTTTTACACGCTGTGTTATCCTGTTTGTCAATAACCGCTGTGAATTGCGTTCCAGATGGACTGCAGACCATTTCTTCGTAACAATGTGGAATGTTCGCAATTTGGGCACAGTATGTCTTGATACGTGCGGTTGGCCAACTATCTTCGCTGTCTGCGGTTTCAACGTAACATTCATAGATTTCACTTAGACATTCGTTGAAGTTTGACATTGCAGTTGTTGCCGCGTTCAGAATACTCTGTTCTTCTTCCTGGGCAAATTCAAGACGTTTTTGCTGCAGCGATTGTTCGGCCGCAACCTTCTGATAACTGATATTTTGTGCGGTTTGACGGATTTGTTCACCATACAGGTCGCAATCCGCATTCGCATCCAACGCATATTTCTGCATAATACTGCGACGCGCATCCGCAACAGGTCCACGCAAGCTGGCATATGGGTCGCCGGATGTGGATGTATAACCAAAACATGCCGCCGTATTTGCAGATGTGGCTGAATTCGCCGCCGTGATGAAATTCAGGTTATAGCCACCATTATCCTTGTCAACCTTGATTACACTGTTGTAGTTATATGGGCATGTTGCTGCACCATTGTTACAATTTGCACCGGATGGGGCGCCGCAAGCCTCGTATATTCCGTTGAAGCAGGAATCCAAAACACGGGCACATACGTTATTGTGCGCATATTCAAATAATTCATACCCCCATGTTTCGGCAAGGCTATCTTTTGAATCTTCATTCGTTGTCAGAGTTGACGACAATCCGGACATTCCATCAACAATATTAGATATGCCATTGAACGAATCTAGCAAGCCCTGCGTGTCATTATTCACGATAACCTTGGTCTGATCCTTGGCATCTGCCCAGGCCTGTAACGTTGCAAGAATATCAGAACCCGTCCCCTTTAGATTATTGACATCAAAACCAAAACTGTTTACCGTACAATAACTTGGAGACTTGGTACCACTACATAATTCATTTTCATAAAAACCATGTTCCTGACACCATTTTGTTCCAATATCAAAACCATTTTCAATTTTAGTGCCGCCAGAATACTTGTCTGCCATCTTCTGCCATGATACACAGTTCATAACCTGTTCAGCCTCGGTCAATTGGAATGCAGATGATACATCCTTGCCCTTGTTTGCGATAAGCAATGCCAATTCGCCTGAAACCTTAATCAATTCTTCGTTTGCGGTTTCAAGTGCAGCCTCTGCAGTGGCAAATGCACGAACACGTCCCGCACAGGCACAACGACGTTGCGCAGCATTACGCGCAGTACAAATTTCGTCCATACATGTGTAATACGATTCCAAGCAGTTATTAAATGCATCTGCCGAGATTAAACCAGTTGTAGAATCGATAATATTTGAATAATTCCCAGTATATAATTTGCCTGTCAAATATGAATATGACGATGATGAATTACCAACATTGCTGACCGCCGCCTTGGAACCACGGATTGCACTGCCCTGAAGGGAAATACGCGCATTATTTGCCGCAGACGTTGTTGCCGTACGTGCACGAACCGTACGTTGTGGCGCAACATTTGCACGCGTTGCCACATTGCCACCACGGGATACAACATTACGTGTCGCCGTCGCATTGCCACGCGACGTTACAACATTTGAACGTGGGGTCGCAGTTGTCGCACGTGAAGACACCGCACGTGATATAGTCGCCGCACGCGCAGGATTTGTTACAACCCCCGTACGCGCAACCGTACGACGTGATGTTGTCGCGTTGTTACGTGGACTAACCCGAGTAGTCGCACGCGGATTTCCAGCACGCCCAGATTGCGCGCCCATCAACGCAGGATCAACAACAGGTGCAACCGGATCTGCAAAAACAGAACGCATCGATAAAAACGTTGAACATACAAAGAACGCACCCGCCAACAAAAACACCGTACCAATGGCATTTTTAAATGAATCTGCGATTTTTTGACTTCTCATAAATTCCCCCTGTTTTCTGGCAAAAGGCACAGAAACCCAACCTTTCTATATGTTTACACCATGCAAAATGCATGTATAATTTATTTGATTATAACAATTTTTTATAGGTCTGTAAACAACAAACAACGACTTATTAAATATTATTTTTAAGATTTTTATCCAATTGGTTTAAAAAAATAAATTCAATATAATCTTTGTATGAAAAAAATTTTTATACCTTTAATTTTATTTGCGCCAATCACTTCCTATGCGCATCATCCAAATCCAATGTTTGGATTACATAAAATAAATTCTGTTTCATTACAAATCGCACAGAGTACAGGTATGGGAAATTTAGACCACCTTGTGCTGCCATGGGAATGGAACATCGGACCAATGACCGCAATCGGAATTCAATACAGCCAACCAACACGATTTTTACGATTGCCGTCGCGCGTAAACATTCATCTGATACAAAATTTTGCATACCGCAGCAATGATAGCGCATCGTTTGGCGCACTTGGATTTTCATGGGATATTGCTTTCTTTGACTGGTGCGGATGGTATTTCGGCGCAGGTATTGGACCATACATGCGCGATAGCGCCGATAAATACATAGAAAGCCGACTTGTATTCGGGGAAAAATTTTTTATCGGTAAAGATATTACAGAAAACATTCGCGCAGAATTATTCACACTGCATTTTTCAAATGGCGATTTCACAGAACTAAATCGCGGCTTCAATTTTTTAGGACTTGCGATAAATTATAGCTTTTAATTACCCAACAGACTGCGCGCGGTTTTTAACAACGTCAATGCCGTGTCTATTTTATCTGTGTCTATTTTATTAACAACAATCGGCGCAGGAGGCACAACAATATTTTCAGGTTCTGAATTTCTTACTGCTGTCAATAACGCGTCCGTCAAATCCGGTAAATTTCCATCACGCAGTAATTTTTTTACGCCAGCAATCGTCATACCATGCGTATATAGCAAATCACGTATAACCGTTAATTTAGACACAGTTTCCGTCCGATAATAACGGCGACCACCCGCACCCGTCGTCGGACGTATCGCCACAGGAAACTGCTTTTCCCAATAACGCAATGTATGCGCAGGCACAGAAAGACGCTTTGAAACATCGTTTATCGATACAAAATATTCGTTATTTTCCATGCCATGCGCCCCATTAATTATTCTGATACAACATCTGTTGTTTCAGCAGATTGCAAATCACCAAAATCCGTTGCGTCCACAACTTCTTCTTCGGCCGAACCTTCGATCGAGATTGCAGATACAACCTTCTCGTTATCGGCAGTGCGGAATAATGTTACACCCGCCGTTGAACGGCCCGCAATTCTGACATCTGATACAGGTGTGCGAATGATTTTTCCGCCGTCCGTTACCATGATAATATCCTGATTATCCGTAACAGGGAACGAACCTGCAACCGCGGTGTTTTTACCACCCAATTTGATGTTCGCAAAACCACCACCACCACGATGTGTTAAACGATATTCGTATGAACTTGTACGCTTGCCAAAACCATTTTCAGAAATGGTCAAGATAAATTCTTCTGTGGCCGCCATTTGTGCCATTTTTGCATCATCCAAGACAAGTGTTGTTTCTTCTTCGTCAGAGTCAGCTTCTTCTTCGATTCCGGTTTCAGCACGACGCGCCGCACGCGACTGCTTGATATACGCCGCACGGATTGCAGAATCAGCTTCACCCCTGTTTAGCATAGCCATGCCTATAATTTTATCGTCTGCACCCAAAGAAATACCACGAACACCGGTTGAATTACGCCCCGCAAACACACGGATTTCAGGTACTGGGAATCGAATCGCACGACCACGATACGTCGCCAAGAATACATCTTGGTCTTCGGTACATGGTAACACAGAAATCAAACTGTCGCCTTCGTCCAATTTCATTGCGATTTTACCGTTGCTACGTATCGAATCAAAATCACTCATACGATTACGACGCACGGTTCCAGATGCCGTTGCAAACATTAAGAAATGTTCCTTGCCCGATTCTGCGATACGCGCCACATCTTCTTCTGGGACAGGCAAAATCGCAGTAATCGTTTCGCCATTTTCCAATGGCAACAGATTTACCAATGGGCGTCCCTTGGCTGCTGCGGCCGCTTCTGGTAATTTATAGGTTTTTAATTTATAGCACAATCCCTTGGAACTAAAGAACAACAATGGCGTGTGGGTATTTGCAACAAACACCTGAACAACATAGTCGTCTTCCTTGGTTGCCATCGCATTGCGCCCCTTGCCACCACGTTTTTGTGCACGATACGTATCCAGCGCAACACGTTTGATATAACCAGTATTAGATACCGTTACAACCATATCTTCGCGCGCAATCAAATCTTCGATGTCAATATCAATTTCCGCATCAGATATTTCTGTGCGACGTGGCGATGCCCAATTATCACGAACAACAATCGTTTCATCACGAATAATTTGAACTATACGTTCATTGCTGCCCAAAATTTCTAACAAATCACGAATTGTCGCACCAAGATTTGTCAGATCATCATGAATTTTGTCGCGTTCAAGCCCCGTTAAACGATGTAACTGCAATTCCAAAATTGCACGCGCCTGATCTTCGGACATATAAAACATGCCATCTTTGTATTCTGTGTTTGGGTCGTCAATTAATTGAATATAAGATTCAATGTCTGACGCACGCCAGCCGCGTGATACCAATGCCTCACGCGCGGCTTCTGGATTTTGACTTGATTTAATCAATTCTATAACTTCGTCCAGATTCCCAACCGCAACAGATAACCCCAACAAAGTATGTGCACGATTGCGTGCCTTGTTCAAATCAAATATTGTGCGACGACGAATAACCTCTGCCCTGAAGTCAATAAAGGCATCCAACACACCACGAACATTAAACAACATCGGACGACCACGATTTAACGCCATCATGTTTACAGGAAAACTCGTCTGCATTTCTGTGTATTGGAACAAATGGTTTAACACAACATCCGCAATTGCATCGCGCTTTAACTCAATAACAATACGCAAACCTTCCTTGGATGATTCGTCACGAATTTCCGATATTCCTTCGATACGTTTATCCTTAATCAGTTCGGCAATTTTGATTATCATCTGTGCCTTGTTCACCTGATAAGGAATCTCATCAACAATAATCGCCTGATGATCACGAAAATCTTCGATATGTGTTTTTGAACGAACAATTATTGAACCACGTCCTGTGGTATGCGCCTTGTACGCACCAGCATGCCCCATAATCATTGCACCTGTTGGAAAATCAGGTCCCGGGATTATTGAGAACAATTCATCATCCGAAATCTGACGATTGTCTAATATCGCCAAGATACCATTGCAAATTTCACCCAAATTATACGTTGGAACATTTGTCGCCATACCAACCGCAATACCAGAACCACCATTTACCAAGAAATTAGGAAACTTCGCCGGTAAAACCACAGGTTCTTGTAACGAACCATCAAAGTTCGGCTGCCAATCAACCGTATCTTTGTCCATATCATCCATCAACGACGCACCAAGCTTTGACAGTCGTGCCTCTGTATAACGCATGGCCGCAGCTTTGTCCCCGTCGCGCGATCCAAAGTTACCCTGACCCTGAACCAACATTTCACCCATGGAAAAATCCTGTCCCATACGAACCATCGCTTCGTAAATAGAACTATCACCATGTGGGTGATACTTACCCATAACATCACCGACGATACGTGCAGATTTTACAGTTGGCTTGGTCGCAGGCGCAACATCATTCATAACATATAAAATTCTGCGATGTACAGGCTTGCACCCGTCGCGCACATCCGGCAACGCACGATCAACAATTACAGACATCGCATAATCCAAGAAACTGGTGCGCATTTCATGTTCCAAAGAAGACTGTGGAACCCTTACTTCATTTACTTCATTGATGTTTTCTGACATAGTACCTTTCCCTATTGTTTTATCATACACAAAACATAGCAAAAACATAGCCAATCGGTCAAGAAATAAAGCCCAAAAATTCATTTGACAAACAAAACGTTTTGTAATACAGTTATTCTGCAAAATAAAGGAAAAAATATAAACAAGATGAACTTCATAAAAGAAACAAACGAAACACTTCATGAATTATACGAATACGCAAAGGAACAAAGGGATACAGAAAAAGAATTTACAGTGGATAAAGTGAAATTTACTTGTCAAACTTGGATTTTAGCACAGATGAAAAATTTCGCAAACATTGTAAGCAATCTAACCCAAAACCAAAGGTAACAAAAAAATGTTCTTACCATTATGGAATTTTTTTATCGCGTTATTTGTTTATCAATTAATGATTGAAGCAATGAAAAAATTAGGTTTAATAAAATCTAAATAAAAATGTTGCGTTTTTATATTTCTTGTGGTTAAATAGACGCACGAACGGATTTATTCCATGTGCTTATAATGATGCTGCAAGTAACACAGTGGAATACAAACACAACAAATAAAAAGAAACCAAGGGTTTAAATCATGGCAACAAAACGTACATATCAACCATCTAAGACACGTCGTGTTCGCACACACGGTTTTCGTGCAAGAATGGCAACAGCAGGTGGCCGCGATGTTTTGAATCGTCGTCGCGCAGCAGGTCGCAAAAGATTGGCCGCAACAGCTGCAAACTAATTAAAACACCGCCGTTTGGCGGTTTTTTTATTTGAATTTTTTATTATTATATGTAAAATACATCATTATTATTTTGGTCCCATCGTCTAGCGGTTAGGACATCAGATTCTCATTCTGGTAACACGGGTTCGATTCCCGTTGGGACTGCCAAAAATTAAAACCACCTTTTTGGTGGTTTTTGTTTTTGTTTGCTGTTCCAGGGAATTGAACCCGTAGGGTTCGGAACGACAGTTGACGAGAACGAGTTTATACGAAGTTCGAGTCTTACGTAGTGAAAGGGGCCCATCGTGGCGACGCGCCACAGATGGGAATATACATTCCCGTTGGGACTGCCAAAATTACACGATCGCCGTTTGGCAGGTGTTTTTTGTGGAATGAATTTAATAGCCCCTATCCCTGCCTGCGCAGGGATGACAAAGGTTTTATTTATAATTTTATATTCGTTTTACATTTCAGATTTTTAATGATAAAATACAACTTGAATCCATAGGGATATGGGTTCGGGGCTGTGGTGGCCCAGTATATCCGGTACCAAACTGCACATATCAAAAATCCGATATGGTTCCTGTGGTTTTGTATCGTTATTTGTCCCTGACTGTAATAAGTCGGGGGGCTGTTCGTTATACAACAGGGGTAAGCCCAAAAGCGACAGAATCAATGATATACTGATTACCAACTCCCCGACCGCTTAAGAATCCCTTGGCGGTTTTATTTTTTTACACAGGGGATGATATAAATGAAAAAAATTATTTTTACTGCTTTTGTTTGTACGGCACCAATGTTTGCAAATGCAACAGATATGTGCGCACGTGATAATGTTATGGTGCTGGCATTTGATCCACAGGTTACAGCAACAAGCACCGGTTACAATAAAGCCGAATGGTCATGGTGGGCACAGTTTTCGTATGGTCGTCTTGCTGGCGAGGCAACATGCCTGTCTGCGGCCGAGGGGTTGGGACGCACATCAGGCCAAGGCGCATATTATGGCACGGGCGAATATTCATCAACATTTATTACAGCGGATTCGGGATTAAGTGGTGTGGATGCAAATGGCGCAGAACGAAAATATTGTTGGTGTAAAATGACGCATCCTGCGGTTTCGCACTGGGTGTTTGATTCGCTTACTTCATGCGAAAGCAACTGTGTAAACTATTGCGTTATGCATATTAATTATATTACAAAAAAAATATTCGAAACAATCGGCATCTAATATCCGATAAAAATCAATTACGAAAAGAATAAAATGTTGCGCACAGCCTCCGCTTTTCTTTTATTAACTGCTTAATAAAATTTTATAGACCCTATCCCTGCCTGCGCAGGGATGACAAAGAGAGAGCAGAGCCGAAAAATAAGCCGAAGATTTGGAAAATTAAAACCACCTTTTTGGTGGTTTTTGTTTGTTGCACAAATACTCGTCAACACCAGTAATTGCAATCACATACTGGCAATATATGTTTATTTATGATACTATTTACCCGCAAGGGGTACTTTATGGAAAAAGCACAACGTTTTAGTGAAGCAACAGAAATATTGCACAAAAAAGCATTAGACCTTAATGCGTCTGTGGAACTAATGTCAAACATAAAGAATTGGTGTTTTGTGCATACAACAAAATATCTGCCCAAACGCAATACAAATGGCGATTTGTACATAGCGACGAGTGCAATGGCAAAGAGATTTGAAACCTTACGCCCAACCGTGCATGCCACGTTAAACCACATTGTTTCTGATCATGGATACGGATCGTGGTCCGATGCACAATTTGTTATATTGGCACCCTATAACGATATAGTAACAAAAAACGGCAACCCAGTAGAGGTGAGCGCGGTAGATA
>JAFYXQ010000021.1 GCA_017546085.1 Alphaproteobacteria bacterium
AGGGGCCAAATTGTAACATCGCAGCAGCAAAAGGTTGGGGTGAAGGTAAAGCGCGTACGATAACCCCCAAAGACGATATGAATTTGCAACACGGTTCACCAGAATCCTATGTCGGTCAGGCGCGCAGTTTTGTCAATGCTGGTGGTGGCGCACGATTCTGTGATTGTTCTTCAGATGGTATATGTAAGGTTTCGGCAGAATGTACCCCAGGAACAGAAAAATATGGCAAAATCGATTGTGGCGGATATTCATATCAGACATTGTTGTTCTACTGTCAGTCTTTGAATTATCAATCCAAGAAAGAAGTACAATACGATATTTATAAGGAAGACCAAGCACAACAATATCAACAAAAGATAGAAGACTTAGGTGGCGTTGGCACACAAGAATTCAACGAAGAAATTTTGGGTGTGAAATACAATGATGATGGCACAGTACAAAATCCATATGCAAAACCAGCCCCAGAACCCCAGGAAGCCGTAATGACATGTTTAGATGGTTCGTTGCCTGATGCAAATGGTTGCTGTGCGGGTGAAATCTATACAGACATGGGCGACCAGGGATTTAATTGCTGTCCGGAAACCGGGGGCGATTGTTTCCCACCACTGATATAAAACATCCCGCCAAATGGCGGGATGTTTATTTGAAGAAAAAAAAGAACAAAGGGGTAGAAATTTATAAGATATTGGCTATATAAAAAAAATGAATTTTTTGGCGCGCAATATTGCGCGCTTTTTTATATTAAAAACCGATATGTAGATTACAGAAATTGATTAAAAACCGATTCGGATTAAATATTCTAAATCCACAAACCGAATCAGTTTTTCGATTCGAAATTCAACCGTCGGTTGTAATGTTTTACAGGAATCTTTTCTTGTACTATATATTGTACTAACAAACATACAAAAATAAAACAAAAACAAAAGGAGAAAGAAAAAATGACACAAACAATGACCAGTATCGCAGTTCAAAAATTTCAATCCGGGGAACAATTATGGTTTTGGTTTTTATATTCTAAATCTGTCAGGAATGGTTTTTCACGAATTCATTATACCCCAACGCGCAGACCGTGCGAAATACTGGATGTGGAATCATTGATAACAAAATTGTATCTGTCAGGAAAATTAACCGAAGAACAATTAAGTATAATGAAGGAATTTGGCGATAAAAGACGTGCGCCACATCAGTATATATGGAAAGAAAATCGTGCAACACAACTGTGGAATGATGCGATGATGATATTGAACGATGCCGCACAAAAACGTGGCTGGATTGACTAAGCTAAATGCCCCGAACGGGGCTTTTTTTATCCCTAATAACGCGAAGATTTAAATAAAGGACAAATATGATTATTATCGCATTTTCTGATAAAACATCAAAAATATTACCAAGATTTTTTTGTAAAAAATTCCTGCATGTTGCGCCTATTTTAATTAATAACGACAAGGTATGTATGTATCAATTTGTTTCAAAAAATAATATACGTAAAGTATCTTTAAAAATGCGCGACATAAGGGTGCTGAATATGAACGGTTGGAAATTTATATATCTGCCGCAAATGCCGCAATACGATTTCCACAACATGCGCGCAATAACATGTGTGCAATTTACCAAAAATGTTATTGGAATAAAAAACTGGCGAATTCAGACACCATATGGCCTGTATAAATATTTAAAATAAATTTTATGAACGATGGATTGTGCCCTGATATGCGGGCGCGCGCCCCCCCCCGCCAAGGACGGCGAGTATTTATGGCGATGCTAAATTTTTTGTAAATTTTTTAGGCCCTATCCCTGCCTGCGCAGGGATGACAAGGTTGGCTGTGATTGGTTGTGCGATAGAAAATATGACCATTAAATAAAAATCCCCCGATGGGGGATTTGATTATTGATTTTCTTCTTCGGCCGCTGTGATAACAACGTAATCATTATAGCGCGATAGGAATTTGCCACCCGTCATGCAATAAAATTTTGACAGTGAATCTTTGTAGGCACGAACCTCTGACAGCCAGCGTTCTTCGATTTCAGATGTCGCACCCTGATATGCGGTGAATGCACCCATTGCACCACCCATACCGGCGCCAATTCCGGTTGCCTTGGCACGGGCACGGCTGTTTATATCAATTAAATCGCCTTCGTCTGCACCAACTGATGCCGCAGTGAAATTATTCTGTACATCCTTGAAATAAAAAGAGCCATCTTTATTGCGGTCTTTACCACCCATTTCACTAATTGTCAGGGATATTAAATCACCACCGGCGGCACGTCCGTAAACCTCGGCTTCGGTTTTGCCGAACTTTTCCTTAAATGCTGCGTAATTCTTGATATCGTTACCCCTTGGTTTTTCTTCGAGATAAACCGCCGCGGGGATTGTTTGCGAAACCTTTTTACCGTCATTTAATTTCACGAAACGTCTATCATCCTTACATTCAGAATTAGTGTCGGACGCAGATTTCATCGTTTCATCTTTGCTGATACAGAAGTTCTTATTCGCATCGTCAACCAAGCTATACTTGTCTTG
>JAFYXQ010000022.1 GCA_017546085.1 Alphaproteobacteria bacterium
TATGCCATTTATAACAAAAACGACATGGCAAACTAGTAGCTCGCTTCCGGAAAATCAACGATATATACGTGTACTCATTGACCGCAGTCGCGCATCAGATTCACATATTAAAAATCTGATTGATGTTGCGCAACAGGATGGGTATTTCGTATCAGCAAACAAGACGACCGATGGTGAATATTTTATCGCATTATCAAGAAAAAATATTTTTGGGGCATGGGATAATGCGCAAAATAACTGGATACGTAACATCGGTCAGGGGACAAAGGCAGGAAATGCACTACTTGGGAATGCGCTTGCAACCAAGCTAGGCAAAGCGATACCCGGTGGTACGTATAAAGGTAGTTTTTATTTTGTTACAATAAATAATTACAAACAATGTCGCACCGGATTAAAATTCCATGTCAGTGTAGATCCAAAAGATTTGGAAAAGGCTGCATATATTATAGACACGAAGTCGCGTAATTCTGAAATTATTTATGCATGGAAGGTTTATGCTGATCCTACGAAGCCAAATTGGTCCGATCAAATAGGCAAGGAATTTACCATTTATCTTGATGAAAGAGGTTATAATAAAAATTCTATCAGAAGGTTTCTAGATGGCTTGGAATCAGATTTAAATAGTAATGGAATTAAAACCAATGATTTTGGAGAGAATATAAGAACAGGAGACAAACGTGTCCCAGGCAGTAGTTATATTAGCTATAGATACGATCATATTGATGATTCCGGGAATATAATGTCGAACTACAGAGAATCTTATGATTTTGTTGCACCTAATAATGGGGATATTGTTCAACAGGCATATAAGCAATGATGATACATTATTTATAGTTCAAAAAATCCCCCCCACAACGGCGGTGTTTTTATGCCAAATCTTTTCATAATGCAAGTGGAAAGTTTTATTAATGAATTACATTTGTAATACCATATCTCGACAACCAATACGTTCCTATGGCTTTATAAATACGAAATATAAATAATTAATTTATAAACCAAAAAGGGGGAATCAAACATGCAAAAAATAAAATTCCTGGCAACATTAAGCACATGTATGGCACTAATTAATGGTGCTGACGCGTGTACTGGCATAACATTAAAATCACGCGATGACGCAACCATCGTGGCGCGTACAATGGATTGGTCTGGCGCTGAAATGAACAATATGTACACAATTGTTCCACGCGGACATAATCAACAATCTTTATTACCTGATGGAACAATGAATGGTTTATCATTCATATCGCTCTACGGATATGCAGGTATCGCCGTTGAACAACCAGAATTTGTTATCGACGGCACAAACGAAGCAGGCCTATCTGCCGCCCTATTCTATTTCCCACGATACGGCGAATACCAAAAATATAACGAAGATTCCAAGGACATTTCACTCGCAGATTTTCAAGTCGTTTCGTGGATACTATCCAGATTTGCTACAATCGATCAAGTCAAAGAAGCAATTAACAACGTTCGTATCATTAATGTGGACAAAAGTGCATCAACCGTACATTGGCGCATAACCGAACCCAATGGCCGTCAGGTCGTTCTTGAAATAATAGATGGCGTCCCAAATTTCTATGAAAATGAAATCGGGGTACTAACCAATTCCCCTGGATTCCCATGGCATATGACAAATCTAAATACATATGTTAATTTGCACCCTGGTACCGCAGGTCCAACAGAATTTGGCCCAATAACCCTACGCGCATTTGGTTCAGGATCCGGTCTGCACGGTTTACCTGGCGATTTTACACCACCATCACGATTTGTTCGTGCTGCATTTCTAAAAACATATGCACTTGAGCAAGATACAGGTCCTGCCGCAGTCGAACAATCATTTCATATTTTGAACAATGTTGACGTTCCATCTGGTGTGCAGTTTGCAGTCGGAAAATCACCAACAGATATGCCTGCAGCAACACAATGGACAGTAGCAACCGATTTAAAAAACCGTATAATTTATTATCACACAATGTATAACCGCACGATACGCAGCCTTGATATGAAAGGAATAAATTTTGCAACCGTTCCTTTTCAATATCATTCATTGGACACAACAAAACAACAAACAATTATACCTGTAAAAGTTGATTAAAAAAAAGCCACCAAATGGTGGCTTTTTTTCTGCGTTTATCCCAATACCACAAAAAAATCCCATGGAAATTAACCCATAGGATTCGATTTTTTTATATTTCTAATTTAGCTATCTGAATTTCCATTATTTCTACAAAAAATTCCACGACACTTAAAAATATCACGCAAATTAACCGTTGCATTTTTCAGTTCACGAGCGTTCATTTCCTGTTGCAAGGAATCGCCAGCTAAATTAAAATTCTTTACCATATCAGTCATTTCAAATGCCTCTTTTAAAAACATCTCTCTGACAGTGGCCAATATATACTAACAAAAACTTTTTGTCAAGTGTTTTGTTATCAATTATTCGCCACAACCGTATTCACCACACGCATCAACAGAATATTCTTCGACCTGAATTTCCATTGGGATTGGTTTTGGTTCTTCGGTGTAATGAATTTCCTTGACTACGCGAACGCGACGATTTGCCGCATTTGGCGTATTATCAGGTGTCGGTACTGCCAAATCTTCTTCACCTGCTGACACAGCAACAATCTGACTCGCAGGGATACCATATTTTATCAACATTTTTTGCACAGCCTCGGCACGACGTCCACCCAGTGCATAATTATAATTACTTGAACCTGCGGTATCAGTATGCCCAACAACAGAAACCTTGATATTCTTATTTTCCTGTGTCGCAGTTGCCAATTTTTCAATCAATTCCTGATATTCAGGCTTAATTGTTGCCTTGTTAAAATCAAAGCGAACTTCGAACACTTCTTCCATGACATGCTGTTTTGGTTCCAATGGGATTTGCTGAACCTTAATCATGGTTTTTTCGCCAGCAGTCGCCTGCAATTGATCAAGACGCGCATTAATCGCCGCCAATTCCGCACGCATCGCCATCATCATATTAATAAATTCTTCACGCGAAACCAATTCTTCTGCAACCATTGGAATTTCCGGTTCGACAGCATCATCAGCCGGGGATTGCTGCGCACATTCCGAATCGCCCGCATCGCAATTCGCCACTAACAGATGATTATTGTTATTATCATTTGATGACTTTGTAATTGTCTTGTCCCCACCATAAATATTTTGATTAAACACCATTGGCTGAACCGGCACAGGATTAATCAAATGTTCTGGAACATTAACATTATTAACGATAATCACACCTTCGCGCACCTGCCCCGTACCACGCATCGCATTCAAATTACGAGTATCAGGATAATATTTTCCGGCACTACGTTGCGTTGTTGTTTCAACAACAGTTTCACCATTGGCAACAATCGTTGTTTCTTCTGTAACTGTTTTGGATTGATTTTTTACAATCTTGCCCCCCTTGCAATCACGCAGGGCTGTCATTGTTTTCTGAAATCTATCACGACATTGTTGCGCTGTTGCCACCTGACCACTAGCGGTTGCAGACAACCAGCAATCAAATTTCGCCTGCAATTCTGCCGCCAATTCAGGATTTACATATGACGCATCGTTTTTCAACTGATCCATCATTTCATTATATGCGGTATTCAATTCAAACGCATCCTGTTCATTTTCAATCACCCAATTATCAAGTGTTTCTGGGAAAGGAACCTCGCCACTAAATGCGGCAACCGCCTTGTTTGCAAACAACTCACCCATATCTGCATAACCACTGGTACGCGCATTATAAATCGCATACGAACGATAATTCATCGCCAATTGATTCAAGAAAGAATCCTTATGCGGTGCAGAATAAACATCCAACGATTCGATATAGTCAACCGTTGGGGTTACAATTGGTCCAGTATATTCAGTATTAACTGACTTTGAACGCGCATTGCACGCAGCAAGTGCCACCACACCCGCCATTACCAACATACGCGAAATAACCCAAGTTGCCACACAAGATTTCTTTGTCATGAAAAATTCCTTCCTTCAATCCTATCTACCATATTATACGATTTTTTTACAATTTAGTAAAGCATAAAAAACACAACAAAAAAAATCACCCAAACGGGTGATTTTGAATTAGAATCCGAAGACCATACGTTGTTTTGACTGACGTTTTTTTTCATTACGCACAGCTTCTTCCTTCAAACGTTTGCGTTTAGTAGTTGGTTTTTCATAACGCTGACGTTCCTTCATTTCGCGGTACAGACCTTCTTTCTGCGACTTACGTTTTGCAACGCGCAATGCCTGTTCTACGTTATTATCGCGAACCAGAACTTTTACCATATGTATTCACCCCCTTTAAGACGCATTTATATTTATTCTATATAGAAAGGGGATTTTCATCCCCCTTCCCTTCTGTTTTGGTGGAGCTGATCAGGCTCGAACTGACGACCCCCTGCTTGCAAAGCAGGTGCTCTACCAACTGAGCTACAACCCCAAAACTTTGCACTTTCATCTGAAAGCGAAGGCATTTTATCCATTATTAAATCAAATGTCAACAGAAAAATTAAAATTTAAATTATCTATTGACAAAAATTTTTTTGTACAGTAACATTCCGAACTATGAAGAAGTTTTATAAGTTTTCTTTTGATGGATACAACGAAAAACTGCCAGAACTAAAGGATAAAACCTTTCAGTGGCGGCTCGACTATTCATCACGCACAGAAAACAAAACAATTGGCCATATATCATATTATTCGATTGATAATATCCCACAAAAAAATTGCCTGATATTGATTCCGGGGCTTGGTTCGAATACAACCAACGAACCATTAATGAAGGCAATCGAATATTGGGCATTATTAAACAAACACGATATTTATTGTTTGGATAGTTTCTATGGTGATTTCAAACCATTCACATCCCAAGAATTGGCAGAAAAACATACATTTGCTGAATACATTAACTTAATTGACACAGGCCTCGATAAAATCGAACAAGAGGTCAAGAAACAAAAATACGACCACGCATGCCTGATTGGACATTCCGCAGGCGCAACAGGCACATTTGAAATATACAACGACCGCATTCGTCGCGGCAAAAAATTACGTTTTTCAGCATCTGTAATGTTTGCACCATACTTAACACACGAATTCACAGAATACATTCATAAATTCTACAAAAAATACTCATTCAACAATCAAATATCTGACGAAGACTTCCCAAAAACTGCGGTTGGACTCCGCAGCCCACACGAACAAGATATTGATGGTCAGGTTGCAAGAATATCAATTCTGCCAACCGTATTCAATGACATAGACAGTGTTGAATTTCATCCTGAATTAATGGACAAATATGGAATTCCAATTACACTGGTCGCAGGCGGAAACGACAAAAAATCCCCACCAGAAGAATTACGAAAAAAATTTAATATCTTAAAGCAAGGCAAAAACGGCCATTTATGGAATTTTGTCCCATTTAAAACCAGTAAACATTCATTTATCGATCAACACAAAGATTGGTCTGCCATATTGGCCTTAATCCAATACCAAAAAATTCGCGCCAATCATATAAAAAAACAAAAATAAACTGGACATAAATCGCGAACATTTTCTATAATAAAATCACTATGACAAAGAAAATTACAGAAAAAATCAAATCCTTTGCGCGTGGCGACAAAGACAACAAACGTATAAAATGGTCCCTGTACGGACGCGTTTGGCGCGAAGTTGGGCGCCCCTTTTGGAAATGGTTAATCGCTGGTATAATATTCACAATTCTTGCCGCCGGGGCGGAAGCTTATACAATCACCCTTGTTCAGCAGGTTGTAGACAAGGCATTTATCGAAAAAAGTATGAATTCCATATACTGGCTGGGCGGTCAGGTTATAATCGCATTCGGTGCCAAGGGGGCATTCACATATGCCAAGGCTTTAATTATGTCCAAGGGCGGCCTACTGGCCAGCGCACGTTTACAGAAAAAAATCTATCGTCATATGACACATATGAATATTGCTAAATTCTATGGCGATGGAATCGGCAAAAACCTGAACTATTTCAACGTCCAAGCAACCGCTGTCTTAAATTTAGTTACCAACAATATAATCAAGGTTGTACAAAACGTTGCCACATTAATTATGACACTGGGGCTGATGATATATTACGCGCCACAAATGTGTGCGGTATTAATATTTCTGGCACCGGCGATAATGATTCCGATGACAATAATTATGCGCAAACGCCGCAAATTATCACGTCAATCTTTCGGCATTGCAAACAGCGTTACCCAACAATTAAATCAAACATTGCAAGGTATAAAAACCATTCAGGCATTCGCAGCAGAAGACAAGGAAGAAAAAAATTTCATCCGCGTTCTTAACAACTCTATTACAAATACATATAAAAGCACCCAAAACAACGCGTTACGTTCACCGTTGATGGAATTCATGATATCAATTGGCCTATGTATCGCAATGATTATGGGCACCCACTTCATTGCAAGTGGCGCAATTACAACTGGTGATTTCACAGCATTCTTGCTCGCGCTTACTGCGGCATATAAACCAGCAAAAAACATTACATCTACGGGCGACACAATTCAACATGGTCTGCTGGCTGCAGAAGTTTTATTTGATTTCTTAGACAGCAAACCCGACATTACAGACACACCAGATGCACGCGAATTAGACGCAAAAAAAATGTCTGTTGAATTTCATAATGTGTCATTTGCATATAACAAAAACGAACCTGTACTAAAAGACATAAATTTGCGTGTACCTGCGGGTCAGGTTTGCGCACTGGTTGGGCCATCTGGTGGTGGAAAAACAACACTATTCAATCTGCTTGAACGTTTTTACGACCCACAATCAGGCAAAATCACCATTAATCGCACAGACATAAAAAAATACACACTAAAATCCCTGCGTGAAAATATCGCAGATGTTTCACAGTCTGTATTTTTGTTTAATGGCACAATCGAAGACAACATAAAATACGGTCGCGAAGACGCCACACATGAAATGGTTGTTGCCGCTGCACGCGCTGCAAACGCAGACGATTTTATAAACGAATTTCCAAACGGATACCAAACATCTGTGGGCGAAGGCGGCGCATTGCTATCTGGCGGACAAAAACAACGAATCGCCATTGCACGCGCAATATTAAAGGATTCTCCAATTCTATTATTGGACGAGGCAACATCCGCCCTCGACACACAAAGCGAAAAACTAATTCAAAAATCCCTAGACAAATTAATGCAAGGTCGCACAACATTTGTTATTGCACACCGTCTATCAACAATATTAGATGCAAATATAATCTGCGTGATTAAAGATGGCAAAATAATTGAAACAGGGACCGATGCCGAACTATGCAAACTAAACGGCGAATATAAAAAATTACGCGACATACAATTCAAAACAAAAAACAAAACAAAAAAATAAGACACCCATATCGGGTGTTTTTTTATTTTGCCTTTTTAATAAAAATATATTATAATAATCACATCAGTTTTATAAAACAGCGGGGAAAAAGAAGTGAGAAAGATTACATTCATCGCATTATGCGCATTCATGTTACATCCGGCATTTGCTGCGGATTCATCAACAACACCAACATTCGCAACACCAAACTATGTCAACGGCGCAGTTGATGTGATAAATACAAGAATAGATAATGCCATTGATGAATTAAACGTTACTGTTAATGAAATCAAGGAAGACATCAACAATATTGAAACAGATGCCAACATTGTAAAAACGACCGGCGATTTTACAATAAACGGCACATTACTTGTTCCAACACCCGAATTACCAACGGTTCAATAAAAAATACATTGGGGGGTAAAATAATGAAACGCGCACTGTTTTGTACATTATGCCTTGTATGTGCCCTGCCTGCGTATTCTGAAACGACATACGCCCCCGCTGCAAACGTAGAATACGTATCACAGCGTTTATCGCAACTTTTCAAAAACAAATTCGGTTTTTCTATCGGAATCACAGATAATGCAAACACTTCATCCATTGCCAATATGCAGTATCTATTGGGAACAATCGACCGAATAAATTCCGCTACGGGGAACGTAACAAACTATGTCAACACCCCACAATCCACCAACCAGGCAATAAATACCAAATCCATTGACGATGCATTTAATACGTTGGTTGCACCGTATAAATTTTATTTAACTGTAAACGGTACAAATTCCTACACGTTCGAAATTAATGCAAGCGGAACTTTTATCGTTAATTGCGGAACTAACGGCAACTTTAATGATTCCGGCACACCAGGTGCAGAATTGCTTACAATGACACCAACCGCGAAAACAACTATAACATGTACTTGGCCAGATTCAGGGGAACATATAATCGCGCTCGGCGGTCAGGCAACAGGATACGATTCGACCTTATATACTGATGGCAGCGGAACAACAACCCCACAATATTCAACCATTCGTTTTCCAAAAGGCAACAATCTAGTTAAAATATCGGGCGGACTTGGAAAAATATTTTCAACCCTATCAAACGGTAAACAACCAATGTTTTACAAAACGTTTGCCGATCAAACAGGCCTAACAACAATTCCCGAAGACTTATTTTCAACTATCGATGAAAACGACAATGTAGTCGCTGGCATAAACGGTGCACCAGGCGAAAGTATGTTCAGCCATACATTTACCGGCTCAACAGGATTAACAGGTAAAATTCCAGCAAATTTATTTGCCGGGGTCCGCGGCGCACCAGCCGAAAGAATGTTTTTTGCAACATTTTATGGCACATCAAACATAAACACCATTGGCGAAACCGATACAGAAGGTTTATTTACACGTATAGATGGGAACATGGCTCGCGAAATGTATAGGGATATATTTCAAAAATCAGGTTTAACAAAACTACCAAGCAAGTTATTTGGCTATACGGATTTTGGCAACACAGACAATCATCATTCTGCCTTCTTGCGTGCATTTACAGATAACTATAATTTATCTGGCACCCCTGCAACAGCTCAAACATCTGCAGACGGTGAACATATTGAATTATGGGAAATCCCTGCATATAGGGCACAAACTACCTCTCATCAACAATACAAAAACTATGCAAATCAACCTAATATGTTGTGGATATACCACAATACCAATATAGATAATTCTTCTGGTATGCATGGAACATGGAAAAATTAAAAATCCCGCAAATGCGGGATTTTTTTTATTAACCAACAGTTAAATCTTTACCCTTGACATCGATATAAACCGTTTGTCCTTCGCCAATTGCACCGGACAAGATTAAGTCGGCAATCTTGTCTTCAACCGCAGACGTTATCAAGCGTTTCAATGGACGTGCACCAAATACTGCATCATATCCATTATCACCCAACCACTTAATCGCCTTGTCAGTGATATTCAAGGCTATCCTGCGTTCATTCAAACGCTTTTCAAGGCCCTGTAATTGAATTCTAACAATACCTGACATAACATCCTTGCCCAATGGGTTAAAGAATACAATTTCATCTACACGATTTATAAATTCAGGTCTAAAATGCGCCTTTACCGCATTCATATCAGGCAAATTACTGGTCATAATTATAATGGTGTTTGTAAAATTCACCACATGCCCCTGCCCGTCTGTTAAACGTCCATCATCCAATATCTGCAAGAATACATTAAAGATATCAGGATTTGCTTTTTCTATTTCATCAAATAACAATACCTGATATGGACGACGGCGAACACTTTCTGTTAAAACACCACCCTGTTCATACCCGACATACCCCGGGGGACTGCCGATTAAACGCGACACAGAATGCGGTTCCATATATTCACTCATATCAATTCGCGTCATCGCGGTATCGTCATTAAACAAATATTCTGCCAGTGCCTTGGCCACCTCGGTCTTACCTACACCAGTCGGCCCCAAGAACATAAAACTACCCATTGGCCGTCTTGGGTCAGACAATCCCGCACGACTGCGACGAATTGCACGTGCAACAACCCCCAGCGCATTATCCTGACCAACAACACGTTTACGCAACGCATCTTCGATATTTAATAATTTTGACTGTTCTTCGGCATTCAATCTATCCGCTGGAACACCTGTCCACTTACTAACTACCGCGGCAATATGTTCCGGTAACACCGTTTTATATTCCTTGGCATTTTCGTTCATCTTACGAATAGATTCTTCGAGTTCAGGAATCTTGCCATATTGCAGGGCAGACGCCTTCTCGTAATCACCATTACGCATGGCGGTTGCAACCTCGGCCTTGGCCGCATCTAATGCCGCCATCGCATCAGATAATCCACGCATTTTCTGTTGTTCTGCCTGCCATTGCGCGGTTAATTCTTTGGATTCTTCTTCGACCTTTTTAATTATATTTTCCAAATCTTTCAGACGCTTTTTTGACTCTTCATCTTTTTCCTTTTTCAACGCCTGCTGTTCTATTTTCAATTGCATCAAATGCCTATCCACCTCGTCCAACCTATCCGGCTTAGACGCAATTTCGATACGAACACGTGCAGCAGCCTCGTCAATTAAATCGATTGCCTTGTCTGGTAAAAATCTATCCGTAATATAACGATTTGACAATTTCACCGCAGACACCAGCGCAGCATCCGCAATTCGCACCCCGTGATGTCCTTCGTACTTTTCTTTCAGACCACGCAATATAGAAATCGTATCATCAACGGTTGGCTCATCAACATACACCGGTTGAAACCGTCGCGCCAACGCAGGATCCTTTTCAATATACTGACGATATTCATCCAACGTTGTTGCGCCCAAACAGTGTAATTCACCACGTGCCAACATTGGCTTTAATAAATTCGCAGCATCCATTGAGCCTTCGCCTTTACCCGCCCCAACGAGGGTATGTAATTCGTCAATAAATAAAATTATTTTTCCATTTGCATCTTTAACCGCCTTCAAAATCGCCTTCAAACGCCCTTCGAATTGTCCGCGAAATGATGCACCTGCCATCAATGCCCCCATATCCAAGGACAACAATTGCTTATTCAATAAATTTTCCGGCACATCACCTGAAATGATACGCGTTGCCAACCCTTCGACAATCGCGGTCTTACCAACACCAGGGTTACCAATTAACACAGGGTTATTTTTTGTACGACGACTTAATACCTGAATGGTACGTCTTATTTCTTCATCACGACCAATCACAGGGTCAAGTTTTCCATCAGCCGCCAATTTTGTAAAATCAGTTGTATATTTTTCAATCGCCTGCTGTGGTGATTCTTGTAAATCATCTGGATTCATATTGTATGCTCCTTAATTTTTTTATTTGCAGTATATATAGTGCCATAAAAACACCTTTCAAGACACAGGAACAAATCCCAATCACACGCTTGCGACAAAGAATAAATTGTATTAATATCTGATAAAAATAAAAAGGAAGTAAACATGACCGATTTTTTACCATCAGATATCGAACAAATACAATCACATGGTTTAAGCTTACAAACAATTCAACAACAAATGTCAGATTTTGCAGCCGGTTTTCCATACGCAGAAATTATATCCGCAGCAACAGCAAACAATGGCGTAATGCCTGTAACTGATAAGTCTATCACAGACGAATACACCAAGAACCAAGACAAATATAAAATTGTAAAATTCGTACCCGCATCAGGTGCTGCAACCCGCATGTTCAAGGACTTATTCGAATTCCTATCCACCGGCACAATGAACAAAATAACAGCAACAGTATTGGATAACCTGACAGAATTTGCATTTTATAATGATTTAAAGCAGTTCTTGCCTGACAATCCATCAGACCATGATATAATCGAATGTATCGTAACAAACCGTGGTCTAAATTATGGCAATCTACCCAAGGGATTATTACAATTTCACAAATATGATACATTTAACCGAACCGCAGTCGCAGAACACCTGACTGAGGGCGCACAATACGCAACATCAAACAGCACCGCAAACATACATTTTACAGTATCGCCTGAACATAAATCGGGTTTTGAAAAATTACTAAACAAAATCGTTCCTGAATATGAACGCGAATTTAATGTTAAATACAACATTGAAATGTCCACTCAAAAACCCGAAACGGATACTATTGCGGTTAATCCTGATAACACACCATTCAGGAACGATGACAATACCTTATTATTTCGCCCTGCTGGACATGGTGCGCTAATTAAAAATCTGAACGAAATCGATGCAGATATAATCTTTATCAAAAACATAGACAATGTATGCCACGAAAAAAATCGTTCCAACACCATAGTTAATAAGAAGATATTGGCAGGAATCGCAATAAAAAATCAAAATCAAATATTTGAATATCTGCGCAAATTGGATAACGGCACCGCAGACGAAACAGAAATTATCAATTTTATAAACAAAAATCTGGGGATAAAAATATCTGACACATCCGAAATACGTGCCACATTAAACCGTCCGCTACGTGTATGCGGCATGACACGCAACACAGGCGCCCCTGGCGGCGGTCCATTCTGGACAAAAAATGCCAATGGTTTTACATCACTACAAATTATCGAACCAAATCAAATATCGCCCGAACAAGCACATCTATTAAAGGATAGTCAGTATTTTAACCCTGTGGATATTGTATGCATGCCACGTGATTATACAGGAAAAAAATTTGATTTAATCAAATACATTGATCCCAAAACAGGCTTTATTTCTGAAAAATCCAAGAATGGACAGCCATTACGTGCGATGGAACGCCCCGGATTATGGAACGGCGCAATGTCCAATTGGAACACTATATTTGTTGAAGTTCCAATCACAACATTCACCCCAGCAAAGGTAATAACCGACCTATTATCTGCGGGTCATAACAACAAATAATAAAAAATATGAAAAGAATGCTTGACTTTTCAATAAAATTATTATAAATTTGGGTTCGCTATTAATTAAGGATTAAGTATTATGCCACGTGTATGTAAAGTTACAGGTAAGAAAACAGAAGTTGGGATGAACGTTTCCCACTCTCATCGTCGTACAAAACGTACATTCTTACCAAATCTTCAAACATTGAAGTTCCACAGTGATATTTTGGGACGCGATTTTTCATTGCGTATTTCAACAGCAGGCTTGCGCACATTGACCAAGCATGGCGGTTTGGATGCGTATGTAATGGCGAAACCAGTATCTCGTTTAACAGAAGAAATGGCTGCAATTAAAAAAGCCATTGAAAAGAAGAACGGCAAACCGGCTGCACCTGCAAAGAAACCTGTACACAAGGCGAATCGCAGTGCCCGCTTGGTTAAGAAAGTAGAAGCTAAGAAAGCCGCTTAATTGGTTTTCTATGTGTTCTGGCCCCGTGGCGGAATTGGTAGACGCGCTTGACTCAAAATCAAGTTCTGCAAGGAGTGTCGGTTCGAGTCCGACCAGGGCCACCAAAAATTCAAATCCCCTTTTGGGGATTTTATTTTTGCCTGAGTCCGGACGAGAACCGTCGGTTCGGGGCGTCAGTTGGTGAAAACAAGCCTTATTTGGCGCCGTTTGAACCTTACGTAGCGACAATGAGTAAATGAGCCAAGCATATGCGCAGGCGAATTGTCAGGAATGCCCCGCAGGCGTTTATGCCAAGGGAAAGGGGCCCATCAAGGCAACATGCCGCAGATGGGAATCAGACAGTCCGACGAGTCGCCCCAAAAATTCAAATCCCCTTTTGGGGATTTTTTATAAATGTGATTTAAGAATTTTTGATAATTTTTTTATTACTTTGTAATTAAATCTAATTGCATTTATATCTTTCATTTTTTTTAATTCCCCAACCCAATCGGATTCTTTGTTTATTTTTACAAACGTTTTATCTTTGTTTAGGTTTATGCAATATATGTCTTCACTGAAATATTCGGTTTTTGTTGTAGATTGGTTGATGATTATTAGAGAAAAAGATTTACGCGGTCGGTATTTTAAAATTTCATTTATAAAAGATTCTATTTTTTCTTTTTTAATATACGACCATGTTGCAACAAGAAAATATAGGTGTTTATTTTCATCCTTTAAGATAGCATATAAATTTTTTATGCGATTATCATATCTTTCTTTGAATTCATTTAACGAAGGCATAAAGTCATGGTTAAAAAGCATCTGCAATGATTTATTTTCCCAGCAATTCGACACTTTTTCATTTGTGTTGTATTCTATGTTATTATAAAAGAATTCGAATTTACTTGATAATAGTTTTAA
>JAFYXQ010000023.1 GCA_017546085.1 Alphaproteobacteria bacterium
ACTGTTTATTTATTTTTGTTTTCAGTCGATTTAAATCCCTATCCACACGCATTTCAACAACAACCCAGCGCAAAAATTTATTCAATTCGAAAATATCCGCATCATAATCCCAGCGTAAATTTGGATTTTTTGCACGCGGCAGCCTATCAACCTTGGCCCACATTTCTTTGGTTCCATCAAAAAATGTGTACATTGTATAAAATAATGACTTATATCCCGCCATATCAAAATCGATTATCGAAACACGTTTATTTTCCAAATCAACCACGATATTTCCACCATGCAAATCATTATGCCCAAATATAAAAGTCTTGTTTTCTGGCAAATCACGCAAATAAGCAAAAACATCCAATATTAATTTTTTATCTTTTTTCGACAAGAAATCTTCGCCATGTGAATTTAACAACACGGATAATTCATCAATATTTTTAATTGGAATATCACCCAACGCAGGATTTTCATTATCATATTTTACAGGATATAATTCAGACATATCATTTATAAATTCCGCAACTGCGTTTATAAGCCAATCTCGATTTTCATCAATCTCTTCCTTTGACATATTACGCAGCAATTTACCAGACGCAAAATTTTCATAAACTTTGTCATGACTTATAAACGTTTTTGGCACATCGTACGCAGGATTCTTCTTGGCCCGAATTTCATCCGCAACCTGCTTTGCGTGTCGCATTTTTCCCCGCCATTTAACGACCAGATTTGCAAATACACCCCTTGGGTTTGGCTTTTTTTCAACAATATCACCGTTCAGGGTCTTGCGCCACCGCGCAGCGGTCGCATGCCCCGATGGTAAATCATCATCCGTCGCATTCTGCGTTACTGTTACCGTAAAATCATTACCTTCAATTTTCATATTATTCTTCCTTGCCCAAGCCGATTGTATTTTTAATTGGATCGACGATAGACTCCTTGGCACTATCAAGTGTACGAATTAATGCGCGACGAATTTTTCCACTAATTGTCATCGGCAAACTATCCACAAATTCAATTACACGCGGACATTTATAATGCGCGGTATTTGTTTTAACATGGTCTTGCAAAATACGAACTAAAACGTCAGTCTGTTGGAAATATTTATTCAAAACAATTGTTGCCTTGACTGCCTGTCCACGCGCTGAATCAGGAATACCTGTAACTGCGACCTCTCGCACAGCGGGATGTTCTAACAGAACAGATTCCACCTCGAACGGACTAACACGATAACCACTTGTTTTAATCAAATCATCATTACGTCCAACAAACCAATAATAACCATCGGCATCACGATATGCAATATCACCCGTATGATAAAAACCATCGCGATAGACAGACGCAGTCTGCTTCTCATTTTTATGATAGCCTTGGAACAAACCAATGGGACGCCCATTTTTCAGCGAAATACAAATCTCGCCAACTGTGTCAAATTCCTTGATTTCATGCCCACGTTCATCAAGCAACACAATTTCCCAACCTGCCGCGCCCATGCCCATCGACCCTGGTCTTGGTTCAATCCACTGATTATTAAACAACAATAAACACGTTTCTGTTTGTCCAAAACCTTCGCGTAATTTAATACCTGTACGCGCCAAGAAACGCTCATAAACATCTGGATTTAATGCTTCGCCTGCAATTTCAGCCTTCTTTAACGAAGACAAATCATATTTATCCATATCTGCATGTAAAATCATTTTATATGCTGTGGGCGGCGCACAGAAAGATGATATACGGTTTTCTGAAATCGCACGCAGCAAATCATGCGCAGTAAAAACTCGACTAAAATCAAAAACAAATACCGTTGCACCCGCCAACCATTGGCCATACATTTTTCCCCACGAACATTTTGCCCACCCAGATTCAGACAACGTAAAATGAATATCACCATCTGATAACTGTTGCCAAAAAACAGCTGTATTTATATGCCCCAATGGATACGCAAAATTATGCGCAACCATTTTCGGCATATCAGTGGTACCACTCGTAAAATACACAACCATCGTATCATCATTATTATTCGGAACACGTTCAAATGTTGTTGGATACGTCTCAGACGCATTTGCAATTTCAGTACTATCTATCAACAAAATATTTTCATCATCCCCAATTGCCGTTTTTATTTCATCAACAACAACACCATCATCAAATGCAATTATCGCCCGAACATTCGCAGTCTTAATACGAAATCTAATATCTTCTGCTTTTAATTGATTGGTGGACGGAATCGGAATTATTCCCGCACGATGCATCGCCATCATCAAAACCCAATATTCCCACCTACGTCGCATAAACAACAAAACAGTATCACCACGTTCCAATCCGCGTTCAGTCAGATAATTCGCCACCGCATTTGACATTTCTGCCAGCATCTTAAACGTAATTTCTTTTCTTTCACCACTGTCATTAACCCATAATACGGCAACTTTATCTGGTGTTTCACGCGCAATTTCATCAATAACATCGTATGCAAAATTAAAATTATCAGGGACAATTGGTGTTGCATTTTTAATATAATCATCATAACTATTAAAATTTTCCTGATTCAAGAAACGTTTTGCAAACATCTTTTTTCCTTTTTTCTGACTAAATAAATATGGACCACGAAATAAAAAAATACAAGCCCCGAATAAGAAAAAATTATTTACAAGACAAACTTCATATGCAAAACTGCGAACATACAAAAGGATAAAAAATGTCATTTACACAAGAAAATAAATTAAACGTACAAAAAAAATCAACCAAACCTGAAAAAATCTTAACCTGCGATGGCTGCGAAAAGAACTGCACACTTTCTGCCCGCCAATGTATGGTTGGGGAATTCACATACAGATATGTTCCAAAAATCGGCAACACCGACATTTTTAGTTATATTGATGAAAACGGGAACCTGCAACATTCTTTCAGCCCCAAGGTTCAATTCACATCCGAAGAACTGGCAATTGAACGCGCACAGATAATATCTAAATTATGCGACAATTACAAAGGCAAAACAAAATAAAGGTATACACCCATGCCATTTATCCAAGAAAAAAGAAAAAATCCATTTTATTTATCACAGGCACCAATCCCTGATTATTGTTGTGGATGTCCCGAAATGTGTAAATTTGGGGCAATAAAAATATTAATTCCCAACACACCATATTGTTACAGATCTAAAATAGGTTCACAAATAATATACGAATACTTTGACGAAAATGGCAAAAAAATATTTGGCGTTAACAATAAAATATTATCTGTAACATATGATGCCGCCATTAAAAACGCCCGCATAATTGCAAAATTATGCGACAAATATCATGGCAGATAAATAAATTGCAATTTATGTAAAAACAGTGCATAATTTGCACACATTTTTCGGAGTATAGCTCAGCCTGGTAGAGCGCTACGTTCGGGACGTAGAGGTCGTGGGTTCGAACCCCGCTACTCCGACCAGAAAAAAACACCCGCCAATTGGCGGGTTTATACATAGATAAATTATTTATTTAATTTTTTTAGCACAACACTGGCATTAGTTCCGCCAAATCCAAACGAATTACTAATCGCCACATCAACTTTACGTTTCTTTGCGACATGCGGAACCAAATCAAAATCACCAACTGCATCTTCTGGGTCATCCAAGTTAATTGTTGGTGGTACAATACCATCACGAATAGCTAATACGCAGAATATAGCCTCTACCGCACCAGCCGCACCTAACAAATGCCCTGTCATTGATTTTGTTGACGACATTGACACAGACAAATCACCAAACATTCCCTTTACCGCAGCCAATTCGCCAACATCCCCTAAACCTGTTGATGTACCATGCGCATTAATATAATCAACATCAGACACAGTCAAACCCGCATCCTTTAACGCTGCTGCCATTGCACGCGCACCACCTTCGCCCCCTTCGGCAGGGGCAGTGATATGATACGCATCACCGGACAAACCGTATCCTGCAACCTCGGCATAAATTTTCGCACCACGTGCAACCGCATGTTCATATTCTTCGAGAACCAAAATCCCCGCACCTTCGGCCATAATGAAACCATCACGATTTTTATCCCATGGACGTGATGCCTTTTCTGGTTCATCATTACGTGTACTTAACGCACGCATTGCCGAAAATCCCGCCAATCCAATACGACCAACGGCACCTTCTGTACCACCACAAACCATAATATCCGCATCACCATGTTGAATCAAACGCGCAGCTTCGCCAATTGAATGCGCACCTGTCGCGCAAGCCGTAACAATTGAAATATTTGGTCCCTTGAACCCATATTTAATCGAAACATGACCTGCCGCCATATTAATAATCCCCTTTGGAATAAAGAACGGACTAACGCGACGTGGGCCACCATCGTGCAATTCAATACAATTTTCATAGATAGTATTTAAACCACCAATGCCACTACCGATAGAAACCCCTACGCGTTCCAAATCCCCATTATAAGCATCCAAGCCTGCGTCTTTTATTGCTTCGTCTGCGGCAACCATTCCATAAATAATACATTTATCCATCTTGCGTTGTTCACGCGCATCAACAACTGCATCAGGGTTAAACATCCCTGCTTCTGTTCCACACTGTGGCACACCAGCAATTTGCGATGCCAAATCAGAAACATCAAAATCTTCAATTTTACGAACACCAGATTTACCAGCTAGAATATTTTTCCACGCGAAATCAACACCTGTTCCAACGGGAGAAACAATTCCCATACCAGTAACAACAACTCTTTTCATAACTAACATTCCTTATATTATGTTTTAAATAACTAACATACAGCACCATGATAACATTTCAGGAACAAAAATACAGCAAAAAAAGCACCGATAGCAACAACTA
>JAFYXQ010000024.1 GCA_017546085.1 Alphaproteobacteria bacterium
ATACTGTTGGTATTATTATTTCCAATGATTTTTATTGGATTAATATTTTTATTTACATTAATTGTTGCACCACTAAACCAGGCACTCGAAACCACAATACACGTTGCTGTTCCTACGTTTATCGTATGTGGGATATGGATGTTAATATCGTGGGCATTTGGCGATTCGATGATGTTGGGCGCGGCAAATGCACATGAAATAAATGACACACAGCCTGAATATCGTGAAATTTTTCGTCTTGTTGAAAATACAGCGCTGGCGGCGGGCTTACCACCCCCACGTGTTTATATAATCAACGACGATTCGTTAAATGCGTTTGCCACGGGACGCAGCCCGCGGGACGCATCAGTCGCATTGACACGCGGGATAATAAAAAAATTAAATAAATCTGAGCTACGCGGCGTAATTGCACATGAAATGGCACATATCGGCAATCGTGATATACGACTCGACATGCTATTGATAACAGGTGTTGGTGTAACAGTATTTATTTCAGATATATTACTGCGCAGTGCGATGTACGGCACACATTCATCAAATAACGAAAACAATAATAACAATAACGCTGCAATATTGTTAATGGTCTGGCTAGCATTTATGGTATTCAACACACTTATTACACCATTATTACGTATGGCGGTATCACGCAATCGTGAATATGCTGCGGATGCAACGGGCGCACACATCACACGCGATCCAAATGCGCTGGCATCTGCGCTGCGTAAAATCAGCACCGATTCGCGTGTAGAAAGTATGGACAAGATAAAATCCATGGCAACAATGTGCATTGCAAATCCAATGAAACCGCGTGAATTTACAAACGAATTAATGGCAACACACCCACCTGTTGAAAAACGCATTAGTCGTCTTGAATCCATGACATTAAAGGCCGCATAAAAAAATACAAATTTTACTTGCAATCCTAATAAAATGATATAGAATATAAGACCGTTGCATCCATAGCTTAACTGGATAAAGCATCTGACTACGGATCAGAAGACTGAGGGTTCGAATCCTTCTGGATGCGCCACGAATTAATAAAAAATGTCGCCGCGTGCGGCATTTTTTGTTAATCCATGTGCAACATGGATATTCGGACCCGGGGTTCGAGCCGATAGTTGGTGAAAACAAGTGAATACGCAGTTTGAACCTTACGTGGCGAAAAGGGGCCCACATGATAAAAATCATGTGGGAATTAAACAATCCTTCTGGATGCGCCACGAATTCAAACACCACCGTTTTGGTGGTGTTTTAATTTGTCTGCGTATCCCAGGATTTGAACCCGACCAAAGGGTTCGACAAGGAGTAGATTTGACAAATGCAATGCTGTCAAATCGTTACGACTGCCCCGCAGGTATTAAAAATACCGAGGGAATCCTTCTTGGATGCGCCAGAATTAATAAAAAATGTCGCCGCGTGCGGCATTTTTTGTTAATCCATGTGCAAACACACAAGTCCTACCTCCAAACAGTTGGTATATTCGCATAATCAGATAAGCTATATGCCCCCATATACATATCACCAACCTGTGCCTGGGTTGCATCTGGCCAAATATCATATAAATATTGCCCACCTATCTTTGTTGAATCACCGCGCAAACCAGAACAGGTTCTAAACGTCTCAACAAACATACCTGTAGTAGCATCCCCCGAAATACCTGCGAACAGGTTTTCAGGTATTGATGTTAATTTAGTACACCCAGAAAATGTTGCATAAAACATATTTGATGCGGGCGCCCCCGAAATACCTGCAAACAATCCTGCTGGAATCTCACTAATCCCTGTTACTTGGAACGTATATCGAAACATGTATGGCGCAGGCGCCCCAACAATCCCCGCAAATAAATTTTCAGGTATCGCCCCTGTTATTCCTGAAGACATAAATGTTCCATAAAACATATAATCCGCAGGTGCCCCCGAAATGCCCGCAAACAACCGTGCTGGTATTTCACCACTCAAACCGCTGCATAGAGAAAATGTAGTTGAAAACATATTCGATTTTGGCTCCCCAACAATTCCAGCAAACAACCCAGCCGGTATTGAACCGGTCAAACCACTACACCCATAAAAAGTAGCGTTGAACATACTTGTGGCAGGCGGTCCATCCAACCCAGCAAACACCCCAGCCGGTATCGAACCGGTCAAACCACTGCAGCCCCTGAACGTTTCCATAAATACACTGGATGCCGGTTTTCCATTTATCCCCGCAAACAAATTTTCAGGTATCGAACCGGTCAAGCCCTTGCAGCCATTAAATGTCCCATAAAACGCCCCCACACTCGGGGCGCCGCTTAGCCCTGCAAATAACCCAGCTGGTATCACCCCCGTCAAACCAGTACACCCCTTGAATGTTTCCATAAATGCATTTGTGCTTACCCCCCCCACAATCCCCGAAAACAACCCCTCAGGAATCGCCCCCGTCAAACCAGTACACCCCTGAAACGTGTTATAAAACAAATATGGCGTTGACGGTCCCGAGATTCCACCAAATAAATTTTCAGGTATAGAACCACTTAATCCCGTACACCCCTGAAACAGCGTTTGAAACATACCTGTACTTGGCTTGCCCGTCAAATTCGCAAACAAACCCGCCGGTATTTCACCAGTCAATCCAGAACACAAACCAAATGCACCTGAAAAACTACCCCCGCCCGTGATACCAGAAAACAATTTTTCAGGTATTGAACCTGTTAAATTTTTACAACCGTAAAAAATATTAGAAAACGCATTCTGACGTGCAATCCCAAAAACACCATCAAATAAATTTTCAGGGATTCCCCCCGACAAATTTGTACAACCACTAAACACAGATGTAAATACCGGCTTCCCCGATGTTTGCGACGTTGATAATGTTTTAAATATAAGTCCTATGCTGCCATCTATTGCTGCAAGATTTTTATTATTCGCAAAACTAATCGATGCCCCACTATTCGTCGAATATTTGGTCGCGGCCCCACCCATTTTTATATTATATTCACCTGCAACGTCATAGGTATGCGTAATCGTTTCAGAATCAACACCCAATTTATTTATCAATTGCGTTTTTCCATCACCCCAATCAATATAAAATCGACCAGATGCAACCAACTTAAATGAAAATTCTGTGGTATCTGGTGTGGTTTTCATAAAAAAAACATATTTTTTCACCAATTCTTCCACAGCTTTTTTAGTAGCAATTGTATCCGCAGCATATTGCGTTGCATACGTTTCATCTGTGCCGTACGAACTTATCTTACCCCCATTCAACATTTCATTTGCAACATCTACCGATGTTAATAAATATTTCATATTAGCCGCAACACGTGGATTGGACAATTCTGAATTATACGGAATTGTTATATCCCAATTCTGACGTATCATATTATGGACATATTCAACATTTACAACATCTGCAGCACTCACAGAAAAACAAAATAAAAAATGAAATAACAACAATATTTTTTTCATTGGTGGCGGGCCCTATTCTGCACTTGGTAACGGTGGGGTGGGAACCACCAACGTACCGGACACAGTATACGTTCCCGCCATTTCCTGGGTTGCATTTGCAGACGTATCCAATTTATTTTTTGTTACATCATCAACATACTGCACGGATGCAATCCCATTTGCGGCAGCATTTGCAGACAATAAACATAAAAATAAAATTAATATTCGTCCCATTTATCCCCCAAATATTAAAAAACCGCATTGAAAATCAAAGCGGTCAGGAGGTTGGAAACAATCATCACGAATTGTGCTGCTTATTCAATATATTCGCATGCCCTCCTGACCATTTGGTCAGGAGTATTTGTCATCAGAATAAAAAAAGACGCCAAACAGCGCCACAAGCATATATTCCGACGCGTGATGTTTCGGGTTTCCACACCCCATAACCAGAACGCCTGGCTACAAGAATAAAATAACACAATATAAAAAATAAAATCAAGGAAAAAAATTAATCCATGTTTTTTGCAAATACGTACACAACAAAAAAAGACCACTTTTATTTAGTGGTCTTTTTTTATCCCTTAAAACCTGTGGCGACGATAAACATTTCTACACTATCCTTGCGCGATGCAGGTGGTTTTATATGGTGCACAGATTCAAAATTTTCTTTAATCTGCTTTAACAAATCATTGGTTGTTCCGCCGGTAAAAGATTTACAAACAAACGTCCCACCTGGCTTTAACGCACGCAATGCAAAATCCAACGCATATTCAAGCAACACCATTTGACGAATATGGTCTGTCTTTTTATGACCGACCGTATTTGGCGCCATATCTGAAACAACAACGTCTGCTGTACCTGCCCCAACCTCATCCGGTTGCAGACCTAACTTTTCTTCCAACCAACGCAATGCCGCATCAGATGTAAAATCACCCTGATATGTTTCAACACCAACAATTGGTGAAATTTCCAATAAATCCATCGCAAAAATCTTAGACTTTGGATACGTGCGCGCGATATATTGCGACCAAGACCCCGGCGCAGCACCTAAATCAACAACAACCTGACCGTTACGAAGAAACTTAAATTTTTCATTCATTTCAATCAGTTTATATGCGGCACGTGCACGATATCCATCCCGATGCGCACGCGTTACATACGGATCTGCCGCCTGACGTTGCAGCCATGCCACCGAAGATTTTTTTGCAGCAATTTTTTTATTTGTAATTTTCATATCTATATCTTCTATTTTTGCTTGCACACCTGCTTAAATTTACGTTCATAAAATTTCATCGCACGTGAATAAGCGAAATACACATCAAAAAAACATAACTTCTCTTCTGCATGTGCAAACAAATAGTTCTGAACAGTATTATTATCATACTTCACCGTAACAACATACCCCAACAATTCCGGTTCCCCAGACGTATATTCAAAATACTCTGGCCGCGGACACAAAACAGATATTGGTTTTCTGAAGCAATTTTTAAACAACATTATTTTGCCCCTGGAACACCGCCCTGCTGTATTCTTTGCATTACCGCTTCCATTCCCCCCATACGCTGAATCATCGCCATCTGCTGTTTCATTTTTGTATATTGCTTAATCATATGTTCAACATCACGCACGGTACAACCCGCCGTTTCAGCGATACGCGCCTTAGCATTTGCAAACACCTTTTCTGGTTCTGCGCGTTCTGCAACGGTCATCGCTTCCAAAATCTTAATTTGGGCATCAACGCTGCCATCTTTGATTTTTTCTTTCATCGCAGCAACTGCGCCACTCATTCCCGGAACCATTTTCAACAGCCCACTAAAATTACTCATTTTCTTAATCTGTTTTAATTGGGCTAACATATCATTCATATCAAATTGACCTGACATCATACGCTGGGCAGTTTCCTTCATACCACTTGGCATTTTATCGACACCCAAATCTTTTTCAGCAGCCTTAACATCATCTACGGATATATTTTCAAGATTTTTTTTCTTTTTACCAAAACCAAACATTTACTACTCCTTTTTATTTTGCGGTTCCTATTTTAACCTTTTTTATTGGTTTATCCAAATATTTTTTCAAATATTTTCCAGTTTGCGATTCTTCAACCATTGCAACATCTTCTGGTGTCCCTGTTGCAATAATTTGCCCACCACCTGCCCCACCGGTTGGTCCCAAATCAATAATCCAATCTGCGGTTTTTATAACCTCTAAATTATGCTCAATAACGATAACGGTATTTCCCTGCTCGACCAATTCATGCAGAACAGACAACAACATTTTTACATCTTCGAAATGCAATCCTGTGGTTGGTTCATCTAAAATATAAATTGTTTCACCAGTGCTACGTGCAGCCAATTCCTTGGACAATTTGATACGCTGCGCCTCACCCCCAGACAGGTCAAGAGAACTCTGTCCTAATTTTATATAATCAAGTCCAACACGCTTTAACAATTCTAACTTACGGGCAATTTTTGGAACATTTATAAAAAATCTATATGCTTCTTCAACAGTCATATTCAATACATCTGCGATTGATTTTCCCTTGTATTTTACCGCGAGTGTTTCTTCGTTATAACGCGTTCCATGACAGCAATCACATTCAACATATACATCCGCAAGGAAATTCATTTCAATTTTTATCTGACCATCACCTTGACATGCCTCGCACCGACCGCCCTTCACATTAAACGAAAAACGTCCCGACGTATATCCGCGTGCCTTAGCCTCTGGTAAGGCAGCGAAGAAATCACGAATATCACCGAACACGCCAGTATAAGTTGCAGGATTACTGCGCGGGCTACGTCCAATTGGCGATTGATCTATATCCACCACTTTGTCCACATTTTCCATGCCACGAATAATATCATGCCGCCCTGTTTCCATCTTGGAATTATACAACGCACGCATTAATGCAGGATATAATGTATCCAACAACAACGTTGATTTTCCTGAACCTGATACGCCTGTCAGCGCGATAAACTTTCCCAATGGGAAATCAACATTAACATTCTTCAAATTATTTTCACATGCACCACTAATTGAAATGGCCTTTCCATTTCCTGGTCGGCGTTTTTTTGGCACATCTATCTTACGTTGCCCGGACAAATATTGTCCTGTAATTGAATTCTTGTTTTTTATAACCTGTGCTGGGGTTCCTGCTGCAATAACGTTTCCCCCATTAATACCTGCACCACGACCAATATCAACCAAATAATCTGCTGCACGCATTGCATCTTCATCATGTTCAACAACAATAACTGTATTATCCTTATCCCGCAGCATCTTCAGCGTTTCTAATAATTTATCATTATCCGCCTGATGCAAACCGATTGACGGTTCATCTAAAACATATAAAACCCCCGACAATCCACTACCGATTTGAGATGCCAAACGGATACGCTGCGCCTCGCCACCTGACAGGGTTCCAGCCATACGCGACAATGTTAAATATCCCAGCCCAACATTTTGCAAGAAATATAATCTATCTGTAATCTCACGCAAAACAATCCGTGCGATATCATTATCCTTTTGCGACAGATGATTTGGCAAATCACGGAACCATTGCAAAGATTCATCAACAGACAAATCGCAAACATCCATAATATCCGCACCATTAATGCGCACACATAACGCATGAATATTCAAACGCTTACCATGACAAATCGGACACGGTTTTTCAGATTGATATTTAGCAAGCTCCGCCCGCATTGCTTCTGATTCAGATTCGCGCCAACGACGTTCAATATTTGGTATTACACCTTCATACGGCTTTTCATAAACAAAACCATTCCAATTAATCTTTATTGCCTCGTCCCCACTTCCATACAGAATCAAATCTTTCTGTTCCTGGGTTAATGTATGCCATGGTTTTGAAAGGGGTATCTTAAACTTTTTATGTAGCGCATCTAACAAATGTTCAAATTGACTTAACATACCCCCGCGCGACCATGGTGCAATCGCACCGCCCAATATAGACTTTGACGGATCTGGAACAACCAAATCAGGCGACATATTTAACTGAACACCCAAACCATCACAGTTCTGACATGCCCCCATTGGCGCATTAAACGAAAACAATCGTGGTTCTATCTTTGGCACAGTAAAACCACTAACCGGACATGCATAACTTTGCGAATATAGTGTATCTTCATTCGTATCCAAGCGCCGCACCAAAACAGACCCAGGAACTAATCGTAACGCCCCCTCAAATGAAGAATATAAACGAGAACGAAATTCTTCATCATCTGTATTTTCATCTGGCATTTGCAATCTATCCACCACAACAAAAATATTATGCTTTTTATTCTTATCCAATGAAATTGGCGCAGACAAATCGACAATTTCCCCATCTATTATTGCACGTGTATACCCCTGTTTGACCAAGAACGCGATTTCCTTGCGGTATTCACCCTTACGTTCACGCACCAATGGTGCCAAAATAAAAATCTTTATCCCTGATGGTATTTTCATGGTCCAATCAACCATTTCCGCCACAGATTGAGATTTGATTGGCAGCCCTGTAACAGGCGAATGCGGCACACCAATACGCGCCCATAATAATCGTAAATAATCATAAATTTCCGTAACCGTACCAACCGTCGAACGCGGATTTTTTGACGTTGTCTTTTGTTCAATTGAAATCGCAGGTGCCAATCCTTCGATTAAATCAACATCCGGCTTTTTCTGCATATCAAGAAATTGACGGGCATAACTCGACAAGGATTCTACGTACCTGCGCTGACCTTCTGCATAAATTGTATTAAACGCCAATGACGATTTCCCAGACCCTGATACACCAGTAAAGACCACCAATTTATTTTTTGGTATGTCTAAATCAATATTTTTAAGATTATTTTCGCGTGCACCGCGAACCTTGATTACATTTGCCATAGTAATAATAAATATAGAAAAAATATTTAAAATTTCAATACAAAGGGCGAAAGAATCTTCGCCCATGTATATTTTCTTATTTTGCCTGTAATAATTTCTCCGGCGCCAGCGATATTCCTGCCTTTCTTGTATGATTAGCCCCAACCGCAGGTATTAATTTACCTTCGACCCAAACATCAATTCCACCAGCATTACCAAACGTTGCCTTATATTTATCCCCTGCAGGCACATAATAAATATCCCCAGGCACTAAAACACGACTAAATACGGTATTGCCTCGTCCATCTTCTATCTTAACCCAAGACTCCTGATTAGCCTGCAAGATAACATCTGCCTTATCTTTATTATCTGTTCCAAAACGTTCACGAACCTTGTGCTTAAAATCAATCTCTTTGACTGTTTCTACCACAGGCGCATTATTTTGAAGCGGCTTAACATCAGCTGTTTCTGATTTTCCACCAAATACCAACAACAAAACAACCAACAAAACGATTGCCCCAAGCGCACCTGCAAACCAAATCCAGTGCTGATAAATAAATTGATACACCTTAACAAAATAAACCTTGGCCCAACTTTCTTCCTTGATGCTTGGCATAGCACACGCAGACGCATCTTCATCATCAATACCAGAACACGCAGATGTTATACCCATTTCCTTTTTTATTTTCGCAACGATTTCGTCAGGATTCAAGCCCAATTCCATCGCATAATTACGCGCAAACCCTAAAATATAAACAGGTTCAGGAATCAAATTATATTTCCCTTCTTCGAGTGCCTCCAAAAACTCTTCACGAATGCATAATTGTTTAGCAATTGTGGGAATTTCGCGTTTACGACGACCGGTCGTACGTGCATTACGCAACATTTCCCCCGCAGTTAATTCCATGGGCACTTCCGCTACAACTTCATTATTTTCAAGAACATTATTATCATTCATAATTAACAAACCCCTATTGACTTTTCCCTAGATAATACCCCAAAATTCGCGAATTGCAACCTTTAACACATCTACATCTGTAATTTGATTAACCTTGATACGAAATTCAGACGAATTAACCATACCCGCACTGTACCATGCAACATGTTTTCTGAACATCGGGATTGCAGTCTTTGCCCCATAATAATCCAACGCATATTCAAGATGACGTAACACAACATCACCAACATTTTGCGGTGGATTTTCACCTAAAAGCTGCGCAATCAACCATGGACGCCCAAACATCGCACGCCCAATCATTGCGCCACTATATCCCAACCCCTGCACACCTTTTATATCATCAGCTGTCTTGATATCACCATTTGCAATAATTGGGATTTGTGCACTTAAAACATTTGGCAACTGTGCGGCCCCCAAATATAACTGTGCACGCGTACGTCCATGCAATGTTGCAAAACGCACACCTGAATCAGCCGCACGACGCATCAAATCATCCCAATCAAGATGTTCAGAATCCCACCCCAAACGTGTTTTTATTGATACAGGAATATCCACGGCACGTACAACCGCGCGCATTATTTTTTCTGCCAACACATGATCCTGCATTAAATGCGCCCCGGCACCTGCACGTGTTGCAACCTTTGGCACAGGGCACCCCATATTAATATCAATCCATTTTGCACCATTATCTTGCAAAATCTTAGCTGCATCCGCCATCAGGTTAACATCTGCACCAAAAATTTGCGCACCGACATTCCCCTCATCAAAATATTGGTCAAAATTACGCAGACAATTTTTTCGTGCCTGTGTAATAGAATGACACGAAATCATTTCTGTAACGATTGGTGTATTTGGCGAAAACTCACGAATAATACGACGAAATGGGCGATCTGTAACGCCCGCCAATGGTGCAACAAAAATTTTTACATCATCAAACATTTATGATATAATGCCACCGATGAAAGGAAAAATCAAAAATTTATTTAGTTTTCTTCGCCGCGCTTGGTCGGGTGGATTTCATGGCAAAATGGGAATTGCACTTGCCGCATTTGCATGCTTTATGTTTATCGGTCTATTCAATGGCACGGTCAGCATTCAGCGTTTTGCAATAAACACATGGCGTCTTAATCAGGAACAAATTAAATTAGATAGCGAAAAACAAACATTAACCGAAATTCAGCAGCACATCACACTGCTTCAGAATTACAGCCCCGATTACGTTGACGAACTGGGGCTGAAATATCTAAATATAGGCGATCCAAAAATTAGGATTTTAAAATATTAATTCTGTTTAGTTTAAAAACAAAATCGTTCCATTTAAATACATCGCAAAGCATAACCAAATTATATATGGCCAAACCAAATTTGATGCAGCCTTGCTGATTGGTTTAAACACAATCATCATCCATACAGAAACGATAATCAATGCAGCCACACAAATCAACGCAGGCGCAACCAAATTTAAACCAAAGAATAAATATGACCATAATCCATTTAATATCAACTGAATAACAAACAAAACATACGCACGTGTTTTTGATATACGCGCATTATTGCGTACCATAATCAAATACAACGCAATACCAAGCAATATGTATAAAATTGTCCATGCCACACCAAATACCCAACCATCTGGTGTTAATACAGAATTATTTAATGAATTATACCAAACATCATTACTGTGTTTTGGTGTAAAAATATACCCAAACGCCCCTGGCAAGAAAGAAATCGCCATCGCCCAAATGAACAAGAAAATTTTTCGCCACATTATAAAACTCCTTTTTTTATGTGTCCCCATCAGGATAACACGCCACCGTCCCTAAAATAACAGGAACGATTTCCACAAAAACAAATTCGCCTTAATCAAATTTAATTGAAATAAAAAAAATATTTGATAGAATTTATTCTTAGAAAAGACAGATACGTATCCTAAGAATTATAAAAAAACGGTTGGCAAAATTGCGATTGTGGGGGGCTTTATTTTTATTATTTGCATTCGTAACGCACGATTTATGGGCTGCAACCCTATCCACCAAGGGAACACCACTGTGCGGCTATGGCCAATATAATCTAAAGGGCAAATGCACATCATATAACATTCAGGCAGAAGAATGTCCGCAGATTGATGGACGCCCATCTTATTTGGTTTCGACATATCAGGCAACATTCAGTCCAACAGACAAAAAAGCATCAGATCCATGTTTGGCGGATTCTGGCCCCGTTGGATACGACCCAACATTGATATATTTGGTATCATCTGGCCGTATTGGTTTGGCTGGGAATCCATTATGCGGATACGGCCAATACAAACTAGATGGTGTTTGCTATGACCGCAATTCAGATGAAATTCAGGGCCGTTGTGGCGATGGCGCATATAAAACAACCGTTAATCAGGGAACATACATTCAATATATCGAGGGGACACAATGTTCTGCTGGTTGGTCTGTATTTGATTACAATTTTGCGACAGACGCAACCGGCGACGCCGTAATCATATTTAAGTATAATGGCGTTATCGGATTATATGGCGCACCACTGGGCACAGGTGTCAGTTTTGATAAGTCGACACCATGCCATGACACGTTGGGTTCAAAATACTATAAATTGGATTTTTCTGCATTTGATTCAGAAATATTTGCATTTCCAATTGACGGGAAATGCGCATCAGGATATTCAAAATACATTGTTCAGAACGACTGCAAAAACATCGACATAAATTCAACCAGCACAACCGATAAAAATTCTTCTGCAAATCAGGCAAATCAAATTTGCGCCATACTGTGTCCTGACGATTCGTTGGGCGCATACACAAATTCAGGCACATGTTCAAATTACTGTAACACCAACGGCAAGGATTTACGTGTGCATTTTACACGTTCCGATGGAACAATCGGTTCATGGCCATTATACACAACCGCAACAACAACACCGGCAATGAATTTTGATATTAACGGCATGCGATGTCATGCAAATATGTATGAATTCGAAATACCAAATACGATTAAAACATTATTTAACCAAAAAACTTATTCAATAGGGGATTAAAATGGGGGCAAATATCATGAAAAAAATATTATGTATCGGCGCAATATTTACACTTATTTTCAGCACTGCGAATGCGGCTGATACCAATCAGATATGCCAACGTAATGGAACAGCATTGATTGTTATACAGCGCGACGTTAACGGAACTGTTTCTGAGACAGATGGAATGTCATGGGCCGTAACATTTAATTATGATTTATTTGCAGATTCACGTGGCGGTGGCGCAAATGTTGTTAACGGGGCTTCGACCTGCAACGATATAAATACAAAATCAAATGCCGCAGGCACATCAGGCACTGAATCAGGCCTGACCCCTGGGGATGCAAATACATTTTTACGCGCTGCGTCCGACGATGTTGGCAATAATTGTTGGTGTCGCATGGTTAGCACAATTTCATCCTATTGGGTTTTTGCCAAGGCATTTTCATCAGCAGATGATTGCGCATCATCGTGTAATTCATTCTGCGCAAACGGCATGGCAAACAACACCGAAATTGGTTCAAACGGTCGTAAACTGCGATACGCAATGTTCGACGCAATGTGGTAAACAAAAAAATTTAATAAATCATATTTTATAACAACGGGGCTTTTATTTGATACGCATCGCATACAATTAACAGCCCTTTTTTTTATGCTGCATCAACGAAACAAAAGCTTATCAGACATCACATACCGATTGTTTCAAAAATAGCTTTTTTAAAAGCAGATGATTTGTTATTTTTAAGGTTATACCAGCAAGAAGTACTACAGTCGTTAATACATGAACCTTTATTAGCATAAGCATTAGTTAATACCCAACGCGAAACCGCAGGATGTGTCATTTTACACCAACAATATTTTCGTTCTGCGCCATTTGCATCAACACCACTTAAACCACTATCCGCTGTAATAAATGTTGATGCATATTCACCTGAGCCGTAATATACACCCACCGATGTTTGGCCAAGCCCCTCCGCCGCAGACAAACATGTTGCCTCGCCCGCGATACGACCGTATGGAAACTGTGTCCACCACGACCATTCGGCGGCATTGCGGCCGCTACTTGTTCCTTCGACCTGTGGGTCAAACGCCAGAACCATAACATTATCACGCGCGCACATATCCGTTGCGTTTGCAAATATTGGCGCCGTACAAATTAACGTCGTAAAAATAATTTTTTTCATTTATATCATCCCCTGTGTAAAAAAAAACCGCCAAGGGATTCTTAAGCGGTCGGGGTGGTTAGCAAATCATGTACCTAATGATTCTGTCCGTCTTTGGGGGTACACCCCTATGGTATAACGGACAGCCCCCCGACCGTACTATACAGTCAGGGATATTTAACGATGTAAAACCACAGGAACGTTATCGGATTACGATGCGTTCAACAAACACGTTTCACACCGAGGTACATAAAAGGCTTGCTACAGCCCCGAACCCAATTCCCATTGGATTCAGCAGATATTATACAACAATAGAAACTCTTTTTCAAATACAATTATAAAAAAACTCGTTCTCGTCAACTGACATTCCGAACCAACGGTTCTCATCTCTGTCGGATCGGCAAAAATTTAACCGCCCATTTGGACGGTTGAAATTTTGGCACGCCCTACAGGATTCGAACCTGTGACCTGCAGATTAGAAATCTGATGCTCTATCCAGCTGAGCTAAGGGCGCAACGCCTCGTATTTTACACTATTTTTCACAAATTTCAAGTATCAGTTTAAACTACTCAAACATCTCAAGCTCAATTTCATGTTCCCTACAAAATTCATAGAAGAACTCTAAAAACGCATGAACCTTTGGACTCTTTATTTTCATCGGATTAACAATCCCCGTCAACTGATACTCATAACTAAAGTCTATATTTGGAACCTCTATCAATTTTTGATTTTTATTCGTGCACCATTCGGGCATCAATGCGATCCCTGCCCCATCACTCGCCAACTGATAAACAATCGAAGCAGAATCTGTTGTTGTATTCAACCTCTTCGCGCGTTTTAGCAAAAAACTACATTCCGGCAAACTCAAAAACTTTTGTCTAATACATATATCAAAATTCTCTAACATATCATCCATATCTTTTGGAATTCCAAACTTATTTATATACTCAGGCGAAGTATAAAACTTTGCACGTGTTTTAAATTTAAATAATGTTTTCCCAGGGATTTTTTGCAATGACCTAATATCCAATATTGTAATATCAGGATTAGACATATTCGCATGCCGATTCGTCAAAATATCCAACCTTACCTTTGGATGTAATGAATACAACTTTGACAATTCAGGCAACAAACCACTTCCCGCAAAACCTTCTTCGGTCCATATAGAAACATAACCAATCAATTCTTCTGGCCCTGACAAATTATCCAAAATAGAATCCAGAATTTCAGAAATACGTTCAACATCAGAATAAATCTGACGCGCCATATTTGTTGGAACACAGCCCGCTGGACTGCGTACCAATAACTTCGCAGCGAATCGTGTTTCTAGTTCCGTTAACATCTTGGACATATTTGAATGCTTTATTCCATTTCTTTCCGCCGCAGCAAAAATCTGTCCAGTATCAATAACTTCTTTCAAAACCAATAATTCACGTAACAACGAAACCTTTGATTTTATTGTCGCCATCACACACCCCTTTTTATAATAAGTTACTATGATAATAATCCAAAAACCAATACAACTTCCAGTAAAAAAGTTATAAAAACGGTACCTAAATTTATACACGACATAAGAATAAAAACCAATTCAAACAGGTTTATTTAGCATTTTTTCCCTAATTTCAACAACTTTACAAAGCGCCCCATTTTTATACACTATTTTTCATAAATTTAGCATAAAAGGAAACATAAAAACCTATTTTATAATGCATACATACCCAAACGGGACAACAGTTTAATCAACAAGGAGTATAAACAAATGACACACAATGACGTATGGTATGCAATTGACTGCTTTGCAAGCGAAAGAAAAATGTCCTGCTCAGCACTCGCAAAATATAGCGGGCTGGATCCAACAACTTTTAATAAAAGCAAACGTTGGTCAAAATATGGACAACCACGGTGGCCATCAACAAACAGCATTGCCAAAATACTAGAAGCCACACATTCAAAATTAGACGATCTGATAAAATTTATAATCGTAAACCCACAATCCAAAGAACGCTCAATCTAAGATACCGCCCAAACGGGCGGTATTTTATTTATAATAATACACAACTAAAAAACATTCTTTTTTAACCAAATGTATCACAGTTTGTAACCCACTTTTTTCAACATTTTACAAACCATTCTAATCTGCACGTCCCAAACAAAAAATAAAAACCGCCGCATTTGCGACGGTTTGAATTTTCTGGTCGGGGCGACAATGAGTAAATTTGCCAAGTATCAAACGCAGGCAAATTGTCAGGAATGCCCCGCAGATTTGGCG
>JAFYXQ010000002.1 GCA_017546085.1 Alphaproteobacteria bacterium
CGCAGATATGTATAATTGGGTGGCAACGCCGGTTTAGCTCAGCTGGTAGAGCGGCTGATTTGTAATCAGTAGGTCGTTGGTTCAAGTCCGACAACCGGCACCAGAATTAAAACGCACCAAACGGTGCGTTTTTTGTTTGGATTTCTTTGCTTTTTTAATTTTTGTGTCGGGTGACGAACTCGCGTGGGGCGGGCTGCTTTTATTTTAACCAATGGCTGCAAATCCAACCCATTTCCGCCCCATACCCCCAAAACACCAAAAACTGTGATGCAAAGTGTGATGCGCGAATAACCTGCTATCTGTACTTTTTTAACATCCAGTAGTAACCGCCACTGATGAATACATTGCACAATATTAGTGCGATAATGGCAAAATAAACAGATGACATATCCGCAATAATACCAACAATCCAATATACAACCGCAGACAAAATGCCGCCCAACAATGCAACAATCGAACCCATTGTTGCGCGTTGCTTTGGCGACAGTTCTTTCTGTAACAGTGCAGACTCGGCAGTTGACGATGTTCCATACAATATATTTACACAAGATTGTATAAATGGTGTCGCAACATTATTTAATATAACCGCTGTCAATTTTATAACAGTCATTCCAATTGTGGATGCAACCAATATCCTATAAAAACCAAACTTACGGAAATATGGCGCAATTGAATAACTGACCGCACCACATGTTTGTTTGACCAGTCGCGCAATATTTACAGCCCAAGTGGGAATAAGGGTATTAAAATACGCGCCTTCTAAACGATGTGAAGTAAAACTGATACCACGATTTAGCATCTGAATAGTTGCCAATATGCGCAATTTTTTGTTTTTTATAAACGCCTTTATTGCTGTTATAAAGTGCTGTAATGACGTTGGGTCATCTTGGGTGTGTTTTTTTGGTTCAATCAGTTGTGCCGTTATGAAAATTCGCCCGACACTTATCGCTGCTGATACCCACGCCAAAACGGTCAGCGAATAAAAATATGTGACTAATGCCGCAATCAACGCACCAAGCCCCATACCAATTTGACCAAATGTTTTACTGCGTGCATACAGAATATCGTATTTATCAGTTTTCCGCAATTCCTCCATCGTTTCGTACATCATTGCATCATCTGTCCCAGACGCAAACGCATCGGCAACCGCCCATATTACTCCACCTAAGATTAACAGGTATTTATATCCAAATGTCCCTGCAACAGAAAACAATGTAAAGGCAAGAGTTGTTATTACTGATGATAACACCATGGTTTTTCTGCGACCTATCCGGTCTGAAATGATACCGGTTGGAACCTCTGCAATACTTTGAATGATATTCGCAATAGAAAACACACCCAATGCAAATGCATACGAACCAGAAATTTGCTGAAAATAAACAATTGCCAATACAGACAATGGCCACATATCTGCCAATAAATAATACAGTTTAAACAGTAAAATATTTTTACGAATTTTCATATTCGGAATTTTATCATATTTGTCACAAATAATCTAATATAAACGTGTACAAGCTGAATAATACTTGTTAAAATGCTATGTGAGGCTAAGTGTGATGCAGGCGGACCAAATCAAC
>JAFYXQ010000025.1 GCA_017546085.1 Alphaproteobacteria bacterium
ACAGTAAATACAAAAACACTTAAAAAGCCTAGAAATGCGCGAATTTTTTTCATTTTTCCCCTCTTATTACTTATCAGGGTAGAAAATTTTAGGGTAGTAGCGCAAGCAAAAAAAAACTTTTTTATTGACTTTTTTAATTTGTAGCCGATTCGTGTTCGTGAATAAAAGATTATTTTGCCCCGTCCCCCACACAATGGGGGTATTTGCGGAATGAATTTAATAGACCCTATTCGCTTCGCGGCACTGCGTAGTCCTGCCTGCGCAGGAATGACAAAATTTAGAACTTGTTGAAAATTTGAATTATTTTATTTTCTGAGATACCAAACGATAAAAGTTTTCTGCCAATCTGCAATTTGTACGACGACACCAATTAGCCTTGGTACCTAACATTTGTGGGGTAATTTTATCACAAGACTTTTCTGTCAGGCAACATACAGCCTTGTCCTTGGACGGGGCTACGGAATATAATCCCGCGATAGGTTTTAATATTGTGTCTTTTTTCTGACGGATGCTTTTATTTACAAACTCAATTATTTCAAATACATAGACATCTTGTTCAATACGGAATTTTCGTGCAATTTCTTCTTCTGGGATTGATATCTTAAATGCTTCTTCGAGTGCGACCATAACATCATACATATCTAATGAATCTTCGACCCCTAAATCTGCGACTAAACGCATTTTTGGTGTAACGTTACCCACACCTGTTGCTTCCTTGATAACATCCAAAACCTTACTCGTAACCATATAATAATATCCTTTTTATGTTGAATTAACAGTTTTGCACAGAATAAATAAAAGTCAACGATAAAAAAATCCTATGTATTTATAAAAAATACCCCGCCAAATTGGCGGGGATTTAGTTTTTATTTCTTTTCAGAAAAATCAGCATCAACACTGCCGTCATCGTTCTTTTTTGGTTCTTCACCTGATGCGGTGCCCTGTTCTGCCTGGGCTGCTTTATAGACTGCTTCGCCTAACTTCATAGCTTTTTCTGTTAACGCGTCTGTTTTTTCTTTCAAAGATTCAGCAGTTGCATCCGCCTTGGTCAATTCGTCGCTTAATGCCTGCTTCGCATCTTCGATGGCTTTCTTTTCATCTGCGCTGATTTTGTCGCCATGTTCCTTCAGTGATTTTTCAATGCTGAATACGGCAGTTTCTGCTGTATTTTTTGCCTCGGCTAATTCGCGTTTTTTCTTGTCAGCCTCTGCATTGGCGGCGGCTTCATCAACCATACGCTTGATTTCATCTTCTGATAAACCACCGTCTGACTTGATTGAAATCGCCTGTTCTTTGCCGGTGCCTTTATCCTTGGCTGAAACATGAACAATACCGTTCGCATCGATGTCAAATGAAACTTCTATCTGTGGCATGCCGCGTGGGGCCGGTGCAATCCCTTCGAGGTTAAATTGCCCCAACAATTTATTGTCTGCAGCCATATCACGTTCACCTTGAAATACGCGGATGGTTACAGCAGACTGATTGTCTTCGGCTGTACTGAAAACCTGAGATTTCTTGGTTGGAATTGTGGTATTGCGATCAATTAGTCGAGTAAATACACCGCCCAGTGTTTCAATTCCCAATGATAATGGTGTAACGTCCAACAGCAAAACATCCTTGACATCGCCCTTTAGCACACCGCCTTGAATCGCTGCGCCCATACCGACAACTTCGTCCGGATTTACACCCTTGTGTGGTTCGCGTCCAAAGAATTCTTTGACGGTTTCTGCAACCTTTGGCATACGTGTCTGACCACCAACCAAGATTACTTCGTTAATTTGTGATTTTTCCAAGCCAGCATCTTTTAATGCCTTTTTGCATGGTTCAATGGTGCGTTCTATTAAATCAGCAACCAATGATTCTAATTTTGCACGTGTCAATGTCGTATTAAAGTGTTTAGGCCCAGATGCATCCGCGGTCAAGAAAGGCAAATTGATATCTGTTGATGTTTTGGATGATAATTCAATCTTTGCCTTTTCTGCTGCTTCCTTTAAGCGCTGTAATGCCAATTTATCACCAGACAAATCAATGCCTGTTTGTGATTTGAATTCTGCGATTAAATGTTCCAAAATGCGTGCATCAAAATCTGAACCGCCCAATGCAGTATCACCGTTTGTTGATTTTACTTCGAATACACCATCAACAATTTCCAGGATAGATACGTCAAATGTACCACCACCAAGGTCATAAACAGCGATAATGCCATCCTTGCCCTTGTCCAAACCATATGCTAATGCGGCGGCTGTTGGTTCATTAACGATACGCAAAACGTTCAAACCAGCAATACGACCGGCATCCTTGGTTGCCTGACGTTGAGAATCATTAAAATATGCAGGAACTGTGATAACCGCGTCTGTAACAGGTTCGCCCAGATAACTTTCCGCATTTTTTTTCAATTTTGCCAAAATCATTGCAGAAATTTGGGAAGGTGCATATTTCTTGCCATCCATTTCAACCCATGCATCACCATTTTCGCCTGCAACGATTTTATATGGAACGCGTGCGGCAATTTCCTTGACCGCCGGACTATCAAAACGCAAGCCCATTAAACGCTTGATTTCATAAATTGTATTTTCAGGATTTGTAACCGCCTGATTCTTGGCAGTAATACCAACCAACTGTTCGCCGCCACTTGTCAATGCGACCACAGATGGTGTTGTACGTTGCCCTTCTGAATTTTCGATAATTTTTGGGTCGTTTCCGTCCATAAATGCCATGGCGGAATTAGTTGTACCCAAGTCAATGCCCAATACTTTTCCCATATTTTTACTCCTTAAATTTTTGTGCTTAAACACCATATAGTTATGCAAAAAATCTTTTCAAGGGGCAACAGGGCTTTTTTCTTAATTTATTTTGTATATGATTCAGGTAGGTATTCTATTATGATATTACTATCAAGGTCGCTGGTGCAAGACCAACCTATGTCTTCACCTCTATAACAAACCTGATTTTTTGATCCAATGAAGTTGTCTTTGGGTTTGCCTGTTTCGTTTGTTCCAACCTTGGCAATACACCAGTCGTATTCAGTAATAGAGGTTGTTCGACCCATTATGGATGTGCGATTACCATTAGTGCATTGTCCGTCGTTTGTTCCCCGAACCGCCGGCAATGCGGGTACACAATATTTTTCAGTTCCGTTTTTACTGCGGCGTCCCCCATTTTCCCAACATAGGCATGCGCCCCACGACTGGGTATCAACCGATGCGCCATATCCCGATGGACACATGTTTTCAATTGTTTCGTACTCAGTATTACTTCCTGTTTTTTTATTTGAAATAATACCATATGGTTCGATAAGCGTTTTGTAATTAGAATCGTCAAAGTTCGCCACACAGAAATTGTTGACATCGTAATTCCCGCGCATGTTGCGATATTCAACAAACAATCCCTGCATGTTTTGACACTGAGATGTTAAATTAGAAACAATGTTATTATATATTTCCGTTGCAATGCCAGACGCACGTTTTTCGCGTTTAATAATCTTATTTTCTTCGTCTTTTTTTTGTAATCCATATGCGATGGAACAACTATTGGTACTACAATTGTCACCTCTTTCTTGTTCAAACGAATATGAACCACGTCCTGAATCGGACACGTCATATTTTACATTAAACTTATCCAGTCCACCGAATACTGTTTCAACTGTTTCCATGTCGGAACATGCATCAATATCAAGCAACTGTTGCGCACAGATTGATTTTATTTTTGGATTATTTGATGCGTCTACATCTGTGTAATCATATAATGTAAACCAATCGATTGCCTCCCCTCGGCTAAATAAACCGCTGTCTGGATAATAAAAGTTTTCGTAATTTACACCGCCGTATTTGTCAAAACACTGCTTCACAACGGCGCGACATGCGGTTAATGTATCCGTTTCACGGATTGAATTAATGTATTCAGCGATTATATTGTTGTCAAACATATTATTGCACGATTCAACATAATCCGAACACATCTGACTGCTAAGTGTGATTTTGTTTGGTTGAAGAACAACCTTGTTATCGGTTGATAATTCAGACATCGCTGCATCAATCGCAGCTTCGTCATTCATATAACATGTTGCAACATAATCAAAGCAATTCTGACGAATTTCTGCAACCTTGGATTTCTGGGCGTAGTAAATGTCTAGCAACGCCTTGTCCAGATATTCTGACCAGACCAGTTCTGCATCTTCGGTACACTTATCAAGTGCCGGTTGCGCGAATGCCTTGGTGCGGGTTTCGAAATTTAAAACAAAACTTCTGTTTGATGGGACTTTAGATAATTTTTGATTTGCCGAATCAATACCATCAGCAAATATCAACAACTGTTCCAATTTGTAAAAATCTTCCACACCTGAGATTGGCGCACCCGTTGTAATGTCAATAAATTGACCGTTGTCCAAACATTTGTGATAGTTGGCGCCACATACTTCCTCGCTCTGGATTGCGGACTGAACAGAATTAACACATGCGGTAAAATCAAGCGAATTATGTTTCTGACGATTTTCCACACGCGCAAGATCCAACATTGCGCTACCTTCACGAATTGCGGACTTTACATCTTTCTGTTTTGTTTCTATTGCCGTTTGAACTGTGTTACAATCCTGCTCTATGGCCATAAGGTATGCAGTTATGGCGCGCTGCAATGCCGCGTCTGTGCAATCTGCACGTACAGCATCGCGACACTGTGGATAAACGGCATTATATAACGCAACCCCATTGTATGCAGCAATCGTTTGACCAACATCCGTCATGCCAAATGCATTTACCGTATCAAAGACCATATTCACACTGTTTAAATCTGAATATTTGCCGCCAACCGTACTATCTTCGCCACGGATGGAATTCATAATTGCCTGCAACAGTGCCTTGGATGCGGAATTGTCAGATGTCAGGGCGGATTCCCCTTCGGATTCTGTGCGCATCGCTGTGGCCTGAGATGCAGTCATCCCCACGACATCAAGATTTTCTGTGAATATCGTTAATTTTTCACCCGCCGTTTGCAAAACAGAACGTGCATCAGCAAATCCAAACACCCGATCGTTACAGGAACAACGACGGTAATCATCGTTCTTTAATGAACAAAACTGATCCATACAGGAAAAATATGTATTTTTACACTGCTCATATTCCGCGCCGATGCGCGTACTGGACATCAGTGCACCAGATTCCATACCCGCACGTGCAACAACATTCGCCTGCTTGCTAGATGATTTTTTTGTTGTACGTTGTGCAGCAGAATTGATGTTTGCTTTTTTGGTCGTGGCAGTGCGTGATTTGTTTTCAACCACACCACGTGAAGTTGATGTCGCCGACCGTTCGGTCGTTGCCGTGGCCGTTCGGGACGACAAAACCGATATGCGGGGGGCGGTTGATCGAACAGATTTTGTTGAGATTCTTGATTGAGATTGCGTTGCGTTAGATGCCCTGTCCCCCTTGGTTCGCGGGGCAGACGCACCATCACGAACAGCCCCATTAGCGGTGCCAATGCAGATAAAAATTGTTGCGACAAGGGTTAGAATTTTATTCATCTCTGATGAAATGTTAGCAAATTTTTATTTTTTAGCGCAAGTGTTTTATCACTATTTTTTTTAAACAAAAATATCTTGGTTTTTGATTTTTTCTTGTTGCAAAAAATATAAAATTAATATAATATGTTCTTCGCCTGCGGATATGGCGGAATTGGTAGACGCGCTAGTTTCAGGTACTAGTGGTAGCAATACCTTGGAAGTTCGAGTCTTCTTATCCGCACCACATTTTGTCCGATAGGCGATGTGTGGCAAGCAAGTTTCGGGGTTGTAGCTCAGTTGATAGAGCGCTACGTTCGCATCGTAGAGGTCGTGGGTTTGAGTCCCATCAGCTCCACCAATAAAAAAGTCTTCGGGGATATGGCGGAATGGTAGACGCTGAGGACTTAAAATCCTTTGGTCATTGCGACCGTGTGGGTTCGAGTCCCACTATCCCCACCACCTATTAAAAAAGACCGATAAGTCGGTCTTTTTTTATTTATCTGATTTTTTGCATTTGTATTTTTTTTATATATTCTGTTAATTTTTTATCATAAATACCGTCAATCGGACGTAGGGTATAATCAATTTTTAAATCATATTTATGAAAATCGTCCACGTTGCATGTGTTAATCTGACGAACAATTGTATCGTTTGGCATATTGGCGCGTTTCTGAACAGTCTGCATGTGTTCCGCGGGTGGCATAAAATACGCGACCTTGAATTCATAGTCTTTGTCCAGTTTATGCGCAGTAAACCAATCTATTAATTGACGGGTGTATTTAGGTTCGATTACGTCATAAATAAAATTCTTGCCCAAATTGCCGTAAATTTCAGATTCAGGAACGCCATAAATCCATTTTGGTGTATCAGGGGTCCAAATTGCCTGATTAACCCATAAAAATGTTGCTAGTTTAGCTGTGTCAAAATAAGCTTCGTCGCGAAAGAAATACGGATTGCCTTCGGATTCGCCCGCACGCATTGGGCGCGTTGTTGCAGAACGCAAATTATGAAACAATCCTGCTGGAATATTGTTTTTTATAAAATACGTTTTCCCGCTGCCAGAAATGCCGTTACAAAATAAAAGTGTGTTTTTCTTCATGGGCTTTCTCCTGCTTGTTTTTTTAGTTAAAAGCCCACCAACAAGGTGGGCATTCATTAGTCTTCCAAGAAACTACGCAACTTGCGTGCACGCGTTGGATGTTTTAATTTGTTTAGCGCCTTTTGTTCAATCTGACGGATACGTTCACGTGTTACGCCAATGTATTCACCAACCTCTTCCAATGTGCTGGTTTTATTAGTGGACATACCAAAACGCTGACGCAGAACAGTTTCTTCCTTGGGGTCTAATTCAGACAGAATTTGTGTTACGATTTTACGTAAATTCTTCTGAGCAGCGGCCGTAAATGGATTTTTCGCCGTTTCATCAGCGATGATTTCCAAACGAGAACTGTCATCTTCGGTTCCGACAGGTGCTTCTAATGAAATTGGTTTCAGATTAACCTTCATCGCCTTGTGAATCTTGTCAACCGGCAGATATATTATTTTGGATAATTCTTCAGCGGTTGGCTGGCGGCCATATTTATGCATAAACTGACGTGTAGCACGCTGAATCTTGTGTATATTGTCAATCATATGCACAGGGATACGGATTGTTCGTGCCTGATCGGCGATACTGCGGGAAATACCTTGCTGAATCCAGTTCGTTGCATAGGTCGAGAATTTATTGCCCAGACGATAATCAAATTTATCAACCGCCTTCATTAAACCGATATTGCCATCTTGAACCAAGTCTGAAAAATCAAGTCCCAATCCACGATTACTTGATTTTTTTGCAAATTTGATAACAAGACGCAGATTGGCTTCGATCATTTCACGTTTTGCACGTGCGGCTTCGGCCTGACCGCGACGAACCAGTTCTACAACCTTTTTATATTCAGATGTTGGCTGACCTGTTTCGTTCGCGATTGCTGTAATATCGTCCTGAATTTTCAGAATGTCTGCTTCGTGTTTTTTAGCAAAGTTTGACCATACAGAATTTTTATGTTTTGCTAACTTTTTTACCCAATTTCGATTGATTTCATTGCCTGTATATTCCGCTAAGAAATCTTCACGCTTAACCTTGTTCGCCATGGCAAGGCGCAATAATTTACCTTCTAGACCCATCAGCAATTGATCGCGTTTAGTCAACTGTTCCAAGATTTCTGCGATACGATCGTCGTTAAGACGAATTTTGCTGACGTGTTCAAATAATTCCAAACGTAATTTAGTATATTTCTTTTCCAATGCAGCGTCAGGCGTGTCTGAAGACAACAGGTTTTCTAAACGTTTTGCCTGCAATTTTTGCATACTATTGAAAATCTTCTTAATCTTGGCAAATAAATCCAAAACCATCGGCATCAGGGATTCTTCCATTACTGGAATTGGAACACCTGATGTGCCACGTGGTGTATCATCTTTCTTGATACCGTCTTCGTCATCTAAATCTTCATCTTCTTCGTCATCTTCGACAGATGTATCAGTTAAATCATCAAGTTCATCATCATCCAATTCATCAACATGCTCGACACCCTTGGACTTTAATGCCTCTGACAATGCAGCAAGAGATTTTTGTTCAGAATCGCTGGAATACATAACTTCTAAATTGACGATATAACGCAGACGAATATCTTCGTTTAACAACTGCTGATACCAATCCAGCATTGCTTGAATTGTCATTGGGCTTTCACACAGCCCGTATACCATTAGACGGGATGCGGCCTCGATACGTTGGGCGATTGCAACCTCGCCTGCGGCAGTCAATAATTGAACTGTACCGATTTGTTTTAGATAAGATTGAACAGAATCCTGAACGCCCAAAACCAATGACCCTGTTTGGCTGCGTTCCAATTGTTTCGCATAATGTTCATAGTCATCATCACTGACATCAACCTGTTCTGCGTCTGCATTCAATAAATTGCGTGTTTTATCACGAGGTTCATCATCATCGATATCATAATAACGACTTAAATCCTGAGGATAATTGTCCATTTCAAGGACTTCGAGTCCTAAATCCTGTTGAAAGAAATCAAGAACTTCTTCATGTTCTGATTCAGGGACTTCGTCTGCTTCGGTTGCAGCTGTAAAATCCATACGCGACAGATAACCAATTTCTATCGCGTTGGTCGCTAATTTTTGCAGATTTTCCGGCAAAGAATCTATTAATAATTTTGTTGCTTCGTCCAGTTTTTTGACCACAGTCAACCTCTTGCCAAGTTAGGGGTTAATCGAGATAAAGAATTTCTTATTTCTTCTTTTTGGGTTTAGACGCCTGTTTCTGCGCCTTGGCCACCGCATCATGTATTGCGGATTCAGACACCAATCCCAAAACAATAGGACTCTGGATTTGAATCAAAGAATATGAATTGTGTGTCTTATTACGAACAGATGCAACAGTTGGGTTGGTACTGCGCATTAAACGTGCAACCTGACCGTCTGATAATTCTGGATAATTCTTGATAATCCATAAAATCCCGCCCAAACGGTTTTGGCGATGTAATTTTGGGGTATAGCCAACGCCACGTTTATTCTGTTTTTGCTGGGCGTCAACAATTTCCTTGCGCAATGTCAAGCGCGCATCAGAATCCGCTTCGCATTTTTCGATATCTTCGCGTGTCAATTGACCACTTAAAATTGGGTTTAATGGTTGAATTTTATATGTTTCTGCGTCCGCGATATTCTTGACTTCTAGTTCATGCAAGCCGCAAAAATCCGCAATTTGTTCAAATGTCAATGCTGTGTTTTCAATTAACCACAGTGCTGTAGATTTTGGCATATATGGATAGTTCATGGAAATTTCCTCTATTGTTAACGTGGGGCAATATACACTAATATCGCCCCAATTTCAAGTAATTTTTGTTGTTTGTTTTTATTTTTGGTGTTTATACCTTCTTGACGATTTTATAGCCATCTTTGCCATCTAAAACCGTCCAACCAGCGGCATCTATTTCCGCGCACAACGAATCCGCAGTCGCCCAATCCTTGGCGGCCTTGGCCGCAGCACGACGTTGTGCCAATTCAACAATATCATCCGGCGCAGCTTCTTGTTCCAGTGCAATCAACTTTTTTGCACGGTCAATAAATTGCAAGCCTAGCAATCGGTCAACAAATTCAAACAACACTAATTTTGTCGCAGGATTTACTGTTGTATCTTTTAATAATTCCTGAAGAACCACCAATGACTCCGCGGTTTTAAAGTTATCTGATGCAGGTGCAAGAATTCTATCGTGCCACGTATTATATACGTCTGAATCCATCTTACCAATATTGTCAGAATTCATTAAATCTGCAATTTTACGTACGATATTTTTGTAGCCCGTTGCAGCAGAGTTTAGTGATTCAAACGAAAATTCCAAGGGTTGACGATAATGGCTTTGTAGTAATAAATACCTATATGCCATTGGGTCATATCCACGTTCAACCAAATTTCGCACAGTATATGACGTGCCATCTGATTTTGACATTTTGCCTTCTTTCAGCATTAACCATTCAAAATGCATCCAATAAGATACCCACGGTGCACCAACAATAGGTTCACTTTGCGCAATTTCGTTCGAATGGTGCACCTTGGCATGTTCTTGACCGCCAACATGCAAATCAAAGTGTTGCCCAAGGTATTTCATACTCATCGCACTGCATTCTATGTGCCATCCTGGGAATCCAATACCCCATGGACTGTCCCATTCCATTTGCCGTTTGGCATCAGTTGGTGAAAATTTCCACAATGCAAAGTCTGTTGAGTTCCGTTTACCACTGTCATCAATGCGGGCACCACCACGTAATTCTGATAGATTCTGACCGCCAAGTGCACCATATGCTGCAAATTTAGACGTATCATAATAAACACCATCCCCAGGGATTTCGTAAGTATATCCAAGTTCTTCTAATTTTTTTACCTGATTAATTTGTTCTGCGATATGGTCTGTGGCGCGAGGCATATGTGTTGGACGGATGTTGTTCAATAAATCCATATCATACAAAAAACCATCTATATACTTCTTCGCCACATCCCAAACAGATATATTGTCGCGCGCTGCGCCCTTTTCCATTTTGTCTTCGCCGGAATCAGCATCACTAGTTAAATGTCCAACGTCTGTAAAGTTCATTACATGATTTACATCGTAACCATTTTCAATGAATACACGTTTGATAATATCACTATTGACCATTGTTCGCATATTGCCAATATGTGCATCCCAATAAACCGTTGGACCGCATGTATAAAACCCCATTTTGCCGGGCTGTAACGGTTTAAAATCTTCGATTTTTCGGGTCAATGTATTAAAAAGTCTTATTGTCATGATGTGTTTCCTTGTTCAATTTTATGTTTGTGAAATTTTAGTAATTGTAATGTTGAAAAGCAAACAAAATAAGTTCGCCAATAAATATGCGATTAACAACAACAGTAAAAATTAATGAAGCGAATTGTCATTTCAAATCTAATTCTATCATAGCTTTTTATTACAAGTCAACCGCATTTAAGTGTTTTTAAGATTTTCTTGCTTGCATTTATTTTTTGCTTTCTATATAATACCACCTGCACGGAGCGTTGGCAGAGTGGTAATGCAGCAGATTGCTAATCTGTGACCGAAATTTTTGGTCCATAGGTTCGAGTCCTATACGCTCCGCCAAAAAATTTACCCACCGAATGGTGGGTTTGTTTTTTTAATGTTCATCACTGACATGTTCAGGTTGATATATTTCTACATCACGTGTCATTGCCAAGAACTTATCCGCACGGCGCGCAGGTAATTCTTCAACAGGAATTCCACGTAAATCTTCAATCTGACGTGCAACCGCATTACCCAATAATTCCATTGTCGTTTGCCAATCAGTATGTGCACCACCCGCAGGTTCATGAACAATCTCGTCAATTACGTTCATGTCCGCCATATCACGTGCAGTCAATTTCATTGCAGCCGATGCCGTCGCACGATATTTGTTGTCGCGCCATAAAATGCTTGCACAGGATTCCGGCGCAATTACAGAATAAATTGCATTTTCCATCATCAAAACCCTATCTCCTGTACCGATTGCAATTGCACCACCGGAACCACCCTGTCCCACATTAACCGCAATATATGGTGTTTTGACAGACAGGCCCGTCGCAATCGATGAAGCAACCGCCTGAGACTGACCACGCTCTTCACCTTCGCGACCGGCAAATGCACCCGCCGTATCAAATAATGATATCAATGGTAATTCAAACTTTTCCGCCAAACGCATCATGCGCTGCGCCTTGCGATAACCATCAGGATTTGGCATCCCAAAACGATGTTTTTGGCGTGTTTCTATTGTTCGTCCCTGTTCCTGACCGATTATAACAGATGGAATTCCGCGCCAATAACCAATGCCTGATGCCATGGCAGAATCTTCTGCGTACAATCTGTCCCCAGCAAGGTATGTCCATTCGTCAACAATTCCGTTAATATAATCCAAAAAATGCGGACGATTTTCGTGGCGCGCCAACAACACCTTGTCATAGGCATCGTTTTCGCCCATGCCGCGCATCTTCTTTGAAGCATCATGCGCAGGTGTTTGCGCAACTATCGTTTTTGCTTCGCGCGGCTGTTTTGTCAAGACAGATAAAATACGCGCAATTGTATCATGTAAATCACCACGCGCGACAACCATGTCCACCATACCATGTTCATATAAATAATCCGCAGTCTGGAAATTAGACGGCAATTTTTCGCGAATATTCTGTTCAATTACACGGCGACCAGCAAATCCGATACGTGCCCCCTTTTCTGCAATATGAATATCGCCCAACATAGCGAAAGACGCCGTTACACCACCAAATGTCGGGTCTGTAAGTAAAACAATATATGGAATTTTGTTTGCATGCAATTTATTTACCGCGGCCGTTGTTCGCGCCATCTGCATCAAAGATAAAATGTTTTCCTGCATGCGAGCACCACCACTGGACGTAACCATAATAAACGGACGGCGTTCATCAATCGCATGTTCCATCGCAGCAATAATTGCATCACCTGCTGCGCGTCCCATTGAACCCATCATAAAATATCCATTTAATACGCAAACAGTTGATGGAATTCCACCAATTGTGCCATCTGCACTGGAAACAGCATCGTAACACCCTGTTTCAGAGCGTGCAACGTCCAAACGTTCACGGTACGAAACCCTGTCTTCAAAATTTAATGGGTCATCTGATATGGTGGGTGGATTTAAACGTTCCCAAGAATTATCATCAAACAGCAAATCAAATCGTTGCTTAGGACTCATAATAAAAGCGCGACCGCAACGTGGACAGATGTATTTATTATCTTTGTAATCCTTGTAATAAACCAAACGGCCACAGGATTCACATTTAATCCACATCAGGCGACGCACCCTGTCATAACGTTCACGGTTGCGGTTTTTGATACCAGACTTCTTGCCAAATAACATTGATTATCCATTCATCTTTTTTGTTAATTCACGACTTGGTTTAAATAGTATCGTCGTACTTGCCGGTAATGGCATTGGTTCGCCTGTGCTTGGGTTATATCCAATTTTTGTCGCACGGGCACGTGGCTGAAATGTGCCAAAACCACGAATTTCAATCCTGTCGCCATTTGCAACAGATTCAATCATATGATCAGAAATTGTATCCAATATTGCGGCGGCATCCTTGGGACGCATGCGTTTAAATTTTACCTGCATAGATCTGACGATGTCTGAACGTTTCATTTTTTATCCTTATGTTATTCTTGGAACATATTATTCATATCTTAACACATTTTATCAAGAACAAAGTTTTTATTTTAAAAGATGGATTATGTTCCTGTGAAGTTTTTCGATAAAAAATGCTATATTTTTTCTATGCACAGGAGGTAATAAATGACAGAAAACACATTTCCATTAATTGGCGACAAGGCACCCGAATTTATCGCCAGCACAACAAATGGTCAAATAAATTTTCCAAATGATTTTAAGGGAAAATGGGTTGTTTTCTTTTCACACCCGTCTGATTTTACCCCAGTGTGCACAACTGAATTTATTGAATTTCAACGAAATATTGCCGACTTCGAACGTATTAACACCCAACTATTGGGTTTGTCCGTGGGTGCATTGTCATCGCATTTGGCGTGGTTTGATGCAATCGAGCATCTTGAAAACGGCGAAAAAATTACCTTTCCGCTGATTGATGATTTAAATATGAAAATCGCAAAAAAATATGGAATGATTCAACCAAGCGCGTCTGACACGCATGCCGTGCGCGCTGTTTTTATCATAGATCCAAATAGTATTGTTCGCGCAATACTTTATTATCCCACATCACTTGGACGCAATATTAATGAAATAAAACGAATGGTTATCGCATTGCAAACAGCCGATAAATTCAAGGTCGCAACGGGCGCAAATTGGACCCCAGGCGAAGATGTGGTTGTCCCTGCCCCTGCAACCGCTACACAAATGCGAAAATTAAAAAAAGATTGGTTTCTACAATATAAAAAATTACCAAAGGCGAAAATATATGAAACGCTACATAAAAAATCTGACCGCAAAAAATAACCCTGGTACCGACAACTACGTATGTTATTGGTTTAAAATACCAGCGGAAAATCACGTATGTCCATTGGCACACCGTCGCGTTCAGGATCCCACTGATACAAATTCATAATAACTTTATTTTCAGAATCAAATTTAACGCCTTCGTCCATAAGGGCGCGTTTCTGAGATTCTGGATGCCCTGGATTTAATGCGCCGCCCCGAAAAACAACCCTATGCCACGGCAAGTGCCAATAATCACGATTGTTTGAAGCATATCCAACAAAGCGGGCGCATCGTGGTCGCCCAATCATTTGGGCAATTTGACCAAATGTTGCAACACGACCGTATGGGATTTTTGCAACAATATCATAAACCTGTTCGTTGAATGTTTTTGCCATGTTTTTCAGTTTATCAGCGCGATAAAAAATGTCAAATATTTAGTCTTGCAAAATAATCCCAAGGTATTTATAATACCACACACCGGAGACGTGGCAGAGTGGTTGAATGCGCGCGACTCGAAATCGTGTATACGGTAACCCCGTATCAAGGGTTCAAATCCCTTCGTCTCCGCCAAAATCATACGCCAAACGGCGTTTTTTTTATTGTTTACATATCATTTTTATTGTATGTTTGTTGCATAAATATAAAAACACAAAGGATTTTTGTATGGGTAACGCGAATTCTTTTAAAGAAGCTGTAAAAAAAATACAGTCGTCCATTGATATGCTGTCCCAAGAAGACTATCTATCTGACACAAAAAAAAGATGCATGGTTCATACAACAGACTATCTGCCACTTCGTCATGATGATGGGACGCTATACATCCCATCAACGGCAATGGCAACAAATTTTGAAATTCCACGCACCACAGTTCATACAACATTTAATCATATTGTTAGTGCAAATTCTGGTGGCGATTGGGGCGATAAACCATATATTATTTTAGCACCATATGACGATGTCGTGTCAAAGAATGGGGACCCTGCAGCAATTGACGCAACCGATACATATTGGTCCGTATCACCCGAACGAGGATTGGTTTTGCCCAACACCGCATATATCATCAAACCTTCAAACGATACTTTGTTTAATATCAGTGAACATGGTGCAACATATAAATTTGATAATTATACAGAAGAAGAAATTGAAACCATTTTAGGAATGATATCCCCAAAACAGCGCAAAGAATACGAAGAACTGCTGCAGGGATATGATAAAGTTATTATGGGGGGCGGATATGATGATGTTTCGTTCTTAAATAACGACGCTCGCATAAAAAAAGCTTATGATTTAGCAAAAGATAAACAGGCATTTTTACGTGGGCTTTTTGAAGAAAAACGCATTGGAATATTGTCTACTTATTTACGTAATAGTGTTACAAGGTTATCGATGGAAAAACTTGGATATAGCTATATAACGTTTTCCAATTGTTATTCCAGTGGCGAACACAGCTCGTCGTTCTATAAAATCATAGAACACGTTTGGGATAAGATTCATGACATTTCAGAAAAAAAAGGATTAGAATCTTTGCTGCTTGAATTTGAAGAATCTCCAAAAAACTATGAAGAAATAATACAAAGCATCGCTACCAACAAACCGATTGATATTGAAAAAATCTATGAACGTTACTTTGTATCTGGCGCAAATTACCGTTTAGACATATTAAACGATGACATAGTTCAAGCAAAGCAAAAAATAGAATTTTATTCAAATCACGCCAAAGTTAGTGAGGCTGAAAAGATCCAAGCTATTAAAAATTATTCACACGCAATTTACAACTTTGAGAAAGAGAAGAAAAGACTATCGGCTGTAAAAAAAATTGCAGATTACGATAAAAATTTGGCTGCTGTGGTTAAGAAAAATTCTGAAATTTTGTCTAAACAATTCAATGTTTTTCGTGAACAAATAAAAAACAGACCAGAATACGACAAGTTTTTATCAAAATTAAAAAGTTTATATGAAACGAAAATACAAAAAAAACCTGAAACGCCAACCATGGACATTGGCAAAGATTATTAATCTTGACTTTGTTGGCTTTGTAAAAAAACGCCGTTTGGCGTTTTTTTAAACCTCGAAATTATAATTTTTTATAGAACGGACAATGGCATTTACCAATTTATCCTGATGTGATGCAGTTTTTAATAGTTTTTCTTCGGCAGTATTAGACAGATGCCCCAATTCCAGCAACGCCCCCGGCACAGTTGAGCGCAATACCGCAAATGGCGCATGACGAACATCTGGGCCAGGCTGCTGTTCAATCGATGATTTCTTGAATGACTTTGCGCAACCGGTGGCGTACTCCTCGCTCATTTCAGCGACAGCATGTTGTTGCAACGAAGACAATGCGATGCGGATATTTTCTTCGAATTGGGTAAATCCCTCTACCCCGATTTTGTCGGCAGCGTTTTCTGCGTCTGCTAATTTTTTGGCTTCTTCGTCAGACGCTTTTTCCGATAGAGTATAGATTGAAAACCCCTTCATCTTGCGGCTGGGGTTTGCGTTGGCGTGTAACGATATAAACAAATCAGCCTTGCGTTTTTCTGCGATAGCCGCACGTTCCGCCAATTTCAAATATCTATCATCGCTGCGAGTCAAATAAGTCTTAAAACCATTTGCATCCAATTTGTTTTTTAATTTTCGCGCAACAGATAAAACAACATCTTTTTCACGTGTGCCACCCTTGCCGATGCAACCAGGATCCTTGCCACCGTGGCCCGCATCAACAACGACGATATATTTGCGCGATGCGGTTATAGCCGTCGTTGGAACGGCTGATGATGTTGTGTATTCTGATGTCTTGGCCGCAGCGGTTGTTTTCGCTGCTGTTGCTGCAACATTGTTACCTGCAAACTTGCCCGCCTTGAAATCCAAAACCAAACGGTAATCATTATCCCCATTTGGATCCAATACCATTATTTGATTCTTTGGAATTTGTGAAATTGATTTCTTCAAATTTGCAGTTATTTGTAACCCGTCGCCCGTTTGTGTTTGAACGATTGATTTTATAAGTCCACCATCTGCCAACTTCGCGGTAATTCCGTTGTTCGCGGCAGTATTCGCCAAACGAATAATTAACTGATTTTCCGTGTATGATAAAGTGTACGATGGGCGCAGTGCCGTTTCAATCACAAGGCGGGTTTTATCCCCAGGCTGAATCCCCGTACGCATTGAACGCAGCGTATTACGCGCCGCAAACGCAACACGTGGCAACAACGATATCGCACAGACGGAAAATCCTGTGATTTTTAAAAGACCCCTACGCGTAACTTTCATGGATGGTATTATATCAAAAATAAACATATCGTTCAAGTTCAATTCAGGAAATCTATATTGATTTTAAGATTTTAATCCCAACATGTAAAGTTGTTTCTTTGTTTATACCGATCAGAAAGTATAGACGTTTGGTTAAAAATTATTTTGGTTCATATTAAAAAAACCGCCGTTTGGCGGTTCTTTTTAGTTATCTGCTGATACAATTAGCGAGAGACTGTGCCACCAATGACTGTTCACTGGGGGTTAGATTTGTTACAGGAACAATATAACAACGTGCGCTGTCGCGGATAACAAAAACCTTGGTCCCGCGAATATATGCCGTTTTCATATCGTCCATTTGCGCACTATTTAAAAATGAACTTGGGATTGTTGATGGATTTGTGATACCAGCATTTACAACCTGATACGCATCATCGTATGTATATATTTCTGAACGAGATGTTATTTCCTTCCATAGGGATTGTGTTTCATATGGGTTTGGCGTCTTTTGTGTATCAGAAGATAATGTTGCACCGACCGCCAATGCCGCAACCGTCTGCAATGCAGATGGCGCCCCAGAAGAAGATGTTGCATGCGCAGTCAAATTTAATTGTAAATTATCCCCACATGCCAAATTCATACGATTCGTATAACCCGCCAATACGGAATCAACCGCCGCTTCCCAACCGTCAGCTTTCTTATTTAAATCAAGCGAAATCATCTTTTCCGCCCAATCCCAAATGTTAGCGCCGACATTACCCGCATTTTTGAAACGCATAACCATTTCTGCACTGCCCCCTGGGACACCAGCGCCACAAAAATCCGTTAACTGAGATTCAAGTTGGCTCGACGTTTGGGTGCCGTATGCCAGCGCGACAGAATGGCATGCCATTGCTGCTTCTAATTCCTGACGACGTGTCAAGCACAAGTCAGAATGTGATTTTACCAACTGATTTGCCATATTCGCCATAGACAGGTAAGACATTAATTCTTGTTGAACATATGATGGACATAGTTGAGCCGCCGTATTTGCACCATTTTTGCCACTATATGTATTAACACCATATTGAGGTAATAAAATTTCTGTATCGCGCTGTAAACACAATAGCGCATAATTGTATAATTCACTTTCCGTTGCGTACATACATCTGGATTCACGCTGTCCTGGGATAATTGTTACATCACCACAATAGTCAGACAAACACGCAAAAATCTTTTCCCTGCATGCGGTATCAACATCTGGCTGATTAACTATGAAATATGTGTTGCGTTGATTGGTTTTATATGCGCCAGCGACCCCGGCATTTCCACGAAGGTTTGAATCCGCCTTTGGCACATAATGCGAAACACTGCCGCGTGCAGCATTTGTTGTTGTAACAGTCCCAACAGATGCCGAATTTGCAGCCCCTGACAACATAACAGCCCCAACAAATCCAAATAATGCAAGAAATTTCTTCATAGACGTTCCCTCTCGTTATTGTTGATATAATATCATATTTGTAAAAAAACGCAAATATTCATTTCGTTAGTTATGCTACTTTTTAATTGAATGTTTGTAATTATCTGATACAATCCGTTCCATGATTATAAGCAATGAGATTTTTCAACAAATCCAAGACGACATTAATGCCGTCAGGGGGTTTCTTTGACCCTGATAAGTTACGAATTGAAATAGACGAATTAAATTCACAAATTGATGATGAAAACCTGTGGGACAACCCTGAAAACGCACGGGTAATTTTGCAAAAAAAATCCAACCTTGAAAAAACATTGGCTGATTTACAGGAAATGATTGGGGATTTTGAAACCCTGCGTGAATTGTATGAAATTGCGCCAGATGATGCGGATGTCGCAACGGGGATTGAACGCCTGATGGAAACGGCACATCGCGCAAAATTTGTTACGTTATTTCGCGAACCTGCGGATAAGAATGGTGCATTTTTATTCATTCAGGCGGGTGCCGGCGGAACCGAGGCACAAGATTGGGCACAAATGCTGGCGCGAATGTATGCAAGATGGGCAGAACGACACGGTTTTTCCACCGAGATTATCGAGGAACACGAAGGCGATACTGCTGGCATCAAGAATATCACATATCGTATTTCAGGCGAACGTGTGTACGGTTGGCTAAAAAACGAAATCGGCGTCCATAGATTGGTACGCATTTCACCATTTAATGCAAATGGAAAACGTCAAACAAGTTTTGCATCTGTTGATGTATGGCCCGACGTTGATGATACAATTGAAATCGAAATTAATGATAAAGATTTAAGAGTCGATACGTATCGTGCATCTGGCGCAGGTGGCCAGCACGTTAACAAGACTGACAGTGCGGTTCGCATTACGCACATACCAACAAATACCGTTGTAACATGCCAAAATGAACGCAGCCAAATACAAAACCGTGAAATGGCAATGAAAATGTTGCGCAGTAAACTGTACGAACTTGAAATGCAAAAGCGTGCAGCCGAAGAAGATGCCGCCAAGGCAGCCCAAAAGAAAATTGAATGGGGCAGCCAAATACGCAATTATGTTTTATACCCATACCAACTGGTCAAGGACGTACGCACAAATGTTGAAAAGACAGATTCCGATGCGGTTCTGGACGGTGATTTAGACGATTTTATGTTGGCATTACTGCAACGCGGGTAAATAAACAATTTTTTGTAAAAAATTGTCATTTTGGTGCCTGATACCGAAACCTAGGCGGATTATGCATATAAATATGAATGATTATCTGGGTCCCGCGGTCAAGCCACGGGATGACAAAAATTAGAAAATTTTTGTTTAAAAAATAATTTAATAGACCCTATTCCTGCCTACGCAGGAATGACAAGAAAAAAACGCAGGGCTGACAAAGAAAAAAACAATGTTTATGCCCCCACCACGAAATATCAGCGACAATAAATTGTCGGATATTCCGACCCGCCCCACCAGGGGGGGCAGGTGTTTTTTTGCGGGATGAATTTAATAGGCCCTATCCCTGCCTGCGCAGGGATGACAAAGGGGGAATGCAGGAATGGGAAAATTATACGATACTGGATTGCCACGCTGCGTTCGCAATGACAAAATAGGTATGGGATAATTAGCGATACAAATAAATTATTCCACGTTTTTTGTTTGTTGGGGAATTGGGCAGCTATTTCCTTCAACTTGTGGCGTCTCGCCATTGGATTTAAAGTAATAACGAATCGTCCAGTGATCTAATTCCTTAGGCCCATTGCATGAAATTTTACCGTCTTCTTTAACCTCATGATACCAACTACTGTCATGTTGTTGTTCAGATGTGCCAAATTCAATACCGACAGCATTTCGCACCTCGACATTATCAGTATCTTTGTTTAATAAGTATGTATAACCATTGTATAACACCTTAATCAATCGGCCATTACAGGTTATTTTATTTTGTTTGCTGTCAATTTCAAGTGGGGCTATTTCTGTGGTATGGACATTACAGTATATTGCGTATTCATCCGTTCTGAGAACCGTGTAAACAAGGGCATTACCGACACCTTTGATATTTATATGCTCGCCTGCCGCATTCTGGTGATCGAAGGGGGCGCAAATTCGGTCGTATGATAGATCTTTTTCTCCGTTTTTATTTAAATCCCCACCAGAAACAGGTATCGGATTATAAGGATCAGTAGCGCCATCAAAATAAAACTGTTCGTTTTCGTTATAGCTCGGTATCATTGGGGTACCGGACGCATTATGACAGCAATGGTTTTTAAATGCTAATTCATTAGTACCCCAAGGACAACAATCGTCCCATAAATGAGAATCAGGATCAACACGAAAGAATGACACATTTATATTGCCACCGTCGGTACCTTTTATAATAGGACAAAAACCACCGAATGTTGTTTTAGAAGAAT